>JBGTMR010000112.1:0-8349 GCA_041743485.1 Pyrinomonadaceae bacterium | reverse complement strand
GTCTCATAAACTTCATAGCGCGGTTGGTCTTGCATATCCTGACGGCAACCCGCACCGAAGCCCACCGCGACGAGACAGAGCAATAAAACTACGGGACGCGCTTGTGAATTAGTAATCAACATCTACAACCTCACGGGCATTTTGTTGACGCAAGAAATCCGATGTACCTTGACGGTCAAACTTTGAATCGGTGGCTTCAATTAAAAGGAAAAACCGATTGCGCGAAGCCAAATCGAAGCGCGGCACGTTGAACACCGGATGATACGGTTTCGGCAGCCCGTTCAACAGAAACATCCCGAACACCGCCACTAAAGACGCCGCGAGAATCGTGCATTCAAACGTCACGGGAATAAACGACACCCAACTATTGTACGGACGACCGCCGATGTTGAGCGGATACTCGATTACCGCCGTCCAGTACTGCAACATATAGCCGCCGATACACCCGATAACGCCGCCCGCAAACACCAACCACGGCAAGCGCGTGTGTCGCCCGACGATGGTTTCCGAAAGTTCCTCAATCGGAAACGGTGAGAAAGCGTCAAGCTTCGTGTAGCCTTCGTCTTTCGCCTTGCGTGCCGCGCGTGTGATGTCGGTCGCATTATCGAACTCCGCGACGACGCCGTAAATTCCGGTTTTCAGTGCTTCTTCCATGATGCTAAGTGATGATTTCTGAATGATGAGTGATGAATGGAAAGCAGTTTTGTATTCTGTTTCTAATTCATCAATCCGCACTCATCATTCATCATTTCCTTTCAGTCTCCGGTTGCCGGAAGCAGTCCGCCGCCTGACGGAGAACCGCCACGTTCAATCTTTTCTTGCCGCTTGTCTTCGATGACCTCGTGTTCTTCTTGCGGGTGAACTTTAGCTTCCGGTAAAAGCGTCCGCATCTCGAAGATTGAAATAATCGGAAGCAGCCTGATGAACAGCAGAATGTTCACGATGAAGAAGCCGATAGTTCCGAGAAACATCGCCAAATCCCAGATGGTCGGCATGTACATACCCCACGACGACGGTAAGTAATCGCGGTACAAACTCGTGATAAGAATGATAAATCGTTCGAGCCACATGCCGACGTTGACAAACATCGCAATTCCAAACAACGCGAACATGTTTTCGCGTATCCGCTTCGACCACAGCAGTTGCGGCACAAGCCCGTTGCATAAAATCAGTGACCAGTAGAAGAACGAATAAGAACCCGTCATGCGATTCCACATCATCGCGCGCTCATAAATGTTCGCCGAATACCAAGCGAAGAACGCTTCCATGATGTAGCCGTAGAACACTATCAACCCGGTGGCGAGCATCACCTTCGCGCAGTTATGTATGTGGCGCATCGTGATGAAATCTTCCAACCCGTAAAAGACGCGAATCGGAATCAGAAGCGTCAAGACCATCGCAAATCCGGCATAGACTGCACCCGCGACGAAGTAGGGCGGAAAGATTGTCGCGTGCCAGCCCGGTACGATTGAAACCGCGAAGTCGAAACTAACGATAGTGTGAACCGAAAGCACAAGTGGCGTCGAAAGTCCGGCGAGTAAAAGATAAGCCGTTTCGTAACGATGCCAGTGTCGCGCACTGCCGCGCCAACCCAACGCGCCGAGTCCGAACAACGTGCGCGGAATCCAGTGCCGCGATTTGTCGCGGAACGTCGCAAGGTCAGGCACGAGTCCGACAAACCAGAACAACGCCGAGACACTCGCGTAAGTCGAAACCGCGAATACGTCCCAGATTAAAGGACTGCGGAATTGGGGCCACATCCCCATCGTATTCGGATACGGGAACATCCAGTAGGCGAGCCACGGGCGTCCGGTGTGCAGAAGCGGATAGAGTCCGGCACAGGCAACGGCGAACAACGTCATCGCTTCGGCGAAACGGTTGATTGAGGTGCGCCATGACTGCCTGAACAGAAGCAGAATCGCAGAGATGAGCGTTCCGGCGTGACCGATACCAATCCACCACACGAAGTTGATAATCGGGAACGCCCAACCGACGGGTTGATTATTGCCGAACACGCCGACGCCTGTGGCGACCAGATACACGATGGACAAAATCAAGAGTTGCAAAATGCTGCCCGCGATAAAGAACATGAACAGCCAGCCAATCGGCGTGCGTTTGCGAAGCGCGAGCGACGCGATTTTGTCGGTGATAGACGCGAACGTGTGACCCGGAGCGATAACGGGTGGATAACCGTCGAGTTCTTCTTCCCTGCGACTGCCATCGGCAAGATGCTTGTCCGGGTATTGGTCTATGCGGTCGTCTGTTCCGCGTGTGACTTCGGTACTCATCTAGTGTCCCCCCTCGTGTTGCAGAGGCTGTTCGCGGTTCATTTCATTCGCTTCCGGTGCGTGGTGTTCGCCTTCGCGTCCCGCTCCCGCGCCGTGATGTTCTTTGCGGACGACGGGCGGTTCGATTTCCGGGTTCGGATTGCGAAGGATGCCCATGTGTGTGGTGCGCGGGCGCGTGTTCAATTCTTCGAGCAGTCCGAAGTTTCGCTTGTTGCGCTTGGTGATTGAAACCGCCGAGTTTGGGTCGTTGAGGTTGCCGAAGGTGATTGCCCGCGTCGGACAGACCGACTGGCACGCCGTCACGACTTCGCCGTCAATGATAAAGCGATTTTCTTTTGAAGCTTCGATTTTACCGTGCTGTATGCGCTGAATGCAGTAGGTGCATTTCTCCATCACACCGCGCGACCGGACGGAGACTTCCGGGTTACGCATCATCTTGTATTGTTCCGTTTCAAAATCTGCATACAGCAGGAAGTTGAAACGGCGTACTTTATACGGGCAGTTGTTCGAGCAGTAACGAGTTCCGATGCAACGATTATAAACTTGTACGTTCAAGCCTTCGGCATCGTGAACCGTCGCCGCGACCGGACACACAGGCTCACACGGCGCGAGTTCGCAATGCACACACATCAACGGTTGGAAGTAAGGACCTTGCGGATTCGACGCCGCGTCTTCACGGTCGCCGCCCTGCCCTTCGTGGCTTCCGGCTTCTTCCGAACCGATGTAGTAAGCGTCAATTCTCAACCAGTGCATTTCACGCGAACGGGCAATCTGTTCTTTACCGACGATAGGGATGTTGTTCTCCGCTTGGCACGACAGAACGCACGCATTGCATCCGACGCACGAGTTAAGGTCAATCGCCATGCCCCACGCCGCGATGTTGCCGTCGTCGTAATTATACGGCGGATACATTGACACGTCGGGGGTCGGCACAGGGTGATGTCCGTCGAAGGCGTGGTCGGGGTCGGCAACGTAGTCCGCAATCGTCACCACGCGCACCGGCTCGCGGTCTTCCGTCAAGAAGTGAAGCTGTGTCGAAGCAAGTTCAGCGCGGCTTCCGGTTTGCTCAAGCGTCACGCCGGAACCGTGATACGGGGCGTTCGAGGTGCGAATCCGGTATGCGTTAAAGCCGACTTCATCACCGACGCGCCCCGCCCGTCCGCGTCCCCAACCGAGATGAACCGTGACCACGCCGTCTGGATGACCGGGCAGAATCCACACGGGAGCGTCAACCTCGTATCCGGCATGGCGAAGCGTCACGATGTCGGACTGGTTGCTGCCGCCCTTGTAACTGAACTTGGCGTATAGATCGAGTTCGCGCGCCGTCTTCGGTGAGAAGATAGCGAGATTGTCCCACGTCATCTTTGAAAGCGGTTGCGGTAGTTCCATCAACCAGCCGTTGTTCGCGTAACGTCCGTCAAGCAAGTGCGGGTCGGCGCGAAAAACAATTTCGAGTCCGTCAATTGGTGGTGGCGGCGGAGTTGTCGTGGCGGCGATGTTCGGATTGACACTGACGCCTGTGCGCGGTTGAAAGCGCGTGTTCGGAATTTCGGCATCGCCGATGACGCCGTTGTGAACGATGCGCCGCCACTTCTTATCCGCATCGCCGCCCTGCTGAAGGGCTGGCATATACGTTTCGCGCAATATGTCGTAGCCGCTGGTTTTGACGGTTTCGCCAAATGCGCCTAAAAACTCGTAAGAGCTTTTAGTGTCGTAGAGCGGATTGATAATCGGTTGGATAATCGAAATCGTACCGTCCGCCGAGCGCGTATCGCCCCACATCTCAAGGAAGTGCGATTCGGGAACGTGGAAGTGACAATGTTCCGCTGTTTCGTCGTTATACAATCCGTGATGCACGCGGAACGGAACTTTTTCGAGTTTGGCGCGGAAATCAAAATCGGCGGGAGCTGAATAAACCGGATTGCCGCCCATGATTATCAGCGTTTCCACTTGCCCGTTATCCATGTCATTAACGAGCGTGCGGAAATCCGCGAGTCCGTCCGAAGGTTGAACTTCGTTCGATTCGGTAAAGAAAACCGTTTGTCCGACGTTGCCGAGCGCAGCGTTCATCGCGTGTCCGAGAGCGTGAATCACGGGCGGCTGTTCGTCGCCGACGATGACGATGCTCGCCCCGCGATGCGCCTGTAAATCACGGACGAGGGCGGGAATCCACTGCGGGGCGTTCGGGACGGTAAAGTTCGCACCCGCACCGATGCCCAATCCGGCGGCGACCGCGCGTGTGAAAGCTTCGATTTCCGAAGGCTTGAGCGGGATGCGGTGGTCGGCTTTCGCCCCCGTCTGTGTCGGCGTGACTTCGGCGGCGTACAGGCGATTGATGCCTTCGAGGGTTTCGGTATTGCGAACCCTCATGTAATCGCGGGCGTAACGAAGACTAATCCCACGCGCGGCTAAGAAATCCGAATCAATCGAGAGAACGCGACGGGCGCGCTCGAAATCATATTGCGTATTGAGCGGTTGCCCCAAAGCTTGAAACGCTCCGATACGCGCCGTGTCGCGTCCCACCGGGTCGAACTGAATCCAACGCGCTTGCGGCATCTCTTGAAGCAAGATTGCCATCTGCCGTCCGAGCGTCGGCGAGATAACAGTTTCGGTTAAAAACCGAAGCCCTGCGCCTTGACGTTCACGCGCACGCGCCAGCCAAGTATTTCGCAGTTCGCCCGTAAAGCGTGACCATGAACTCGGTTCGCCGCGCTCGACGATGATTTGCGAACGGTCGGGGTCATACATCCGCAAAAGTTCGGCTTGCGCGTGAACATCGGTCGCGCCCTGACTTATCGGATGTTCGGGGTTGCCGTCAATCTTGGTCGGTCTGCCTTCGTTACTGCGGACGAGCAAACCCAATCCGGTCGTAGGCATCGCGGTCGCAAAGAACAAAGGCTTACCGGGAATCATCTCCTCGTCCATCTCAATCCACGATTCCATAATCTCGCGCGGTTGATACGCGCACGCGGTCGAGAATCCGGCGAGGGCGAGCGATGCCCCCATCAATTTGAGAAACGTGCGGCGCGCAACGGGGTCACTAAATTCAGCAGCCTGTTCGGGAAATTCGTGCTGAATGTAGTCGTTAAATTCCGGCGTGTCGGCGAGTTCTTCGAGACTGCGCCAGTATTCCTTGCCGCGTTTTGACGCAACTTTGTCGCGCAACGTGTGGTACGCCGTGATGCGCGCGTCCGTTTCGGCACGTTGCGTCGCGCGTGAACGAATCTGCACCAACGCTTGCTTTTGAATTGCGGGCGGTTGGTCAAGCGCGAACCTGTTTTGCTCGGTGGACATTTTCAACTAATCCTCTTGTGAAAAGTGGTCAGTGGTCAGTGGTCAGTGGTCGGATAAAACCCAAACCGTATCTCGAACTTCCTCAAAAACTATCCACTATCCACTATCCACTATCTATGACATGTCGAACAGCTTGTTAAGACTTCGGCGTTCATGACGTTATATTTCTTCTTCAATTCCAAGCCGACTTCTTTTTGATTTGACGGCGGCTGCCATTCCGCGTTGTAAATTTGTGCCTTGTCCCGCAGGAAAAGCTCCGGTTGGCGGTGGCACTGTAAGCACCATTCCATCTTGAGCGACGCGACTTGGTGGACAAGCGGCTGTTGAATCATGTTGCCGTGACACGTCGAACACCCGACGCCTTTGGCGACGTGCGCGCTGTGATTGAAATAAACGTAGTCAGGCAGATCGTGAACCTTGAGCCACTGAATCGGTTGCTTCGTTCTCCAGCTTTCGCGCACAGGTTCGAGATAGGGTGAATCCGCCCAAATCTGCGAGTGGCAGTTCATGCACGTCTTGGTCGGCGGGATTCCGGCACTGCTCGAAACCTCGACCGACGTGTGGCAATAGCGACAGTCAATCCCGATGTCGCCGTTGTGGTGCTTGTGCGAAAACTGCACGGGTTGCTGAACATCAACAAACGCTCCCGTATTGTAGTTCGAGCGGTCAAGCACGCCGAGGGTGAACAACGAACCGACGGCAAGCAATGCTCCGGCGACGATACTCAACTTGGAAAGCGCGTTGGTACTGCGATGAAAAATCTGCGGCATTGTAAGTTGCCAGTACCTTTCGTCTGTTTGGCTTAACTGTCAACCGCCTTTCGGGTGCAAGACGCAACCGTGCGATTGGGGATTAAGGCTGAAAGCTAAACTTGCATTGTAAATTGCACTGTAAAAACTTGCGGTATTGCCTAGTATCACAAAAGCTTCGTCACGGGCTTCAATGTGGATGTAGCTTTCCCGTGTCGTATTCGATGAATCACGCGAGGTATCGAACACAATTTATCGGCGACTGCTTATGTCAACTGCGGAGTGGAGCTATTCAATACTACTTTTTCAAAGCAACGGCAAGCGGTGGAAAATCTTCGTGATTGCCGTCATCAAAAATCGCTCCAAATCATTGCGAAACAGTCGCCGAATCTTCTACTTTTATTCATATTCAGCGACTTTGTGAAATCTCTTGAGTAGTATCAACCCCGCATCACGTTTGTGCTTCTAACTGTAGGTCTTTCGCATAGGGCTAAACCCATCTGCTTTATCAGGTTGATTTTCCCTCTGTGACCTTGTGAAGTATTGTACAACCTATTATCATCAAATCTCAACCATGCCTCAATTAAACTTCAATAACCGTTTGTGTGCCGCTTGCACCGTCTTTGCTTCCGTTGCGGCTTATACATATAATCGCCATCATTTAGCACAATGCACGCGAAACCTTTCCCGCATAAACAGCTTAGCCTCTTAGGCTTATAAACCGGTGAACCTTGCGTAATGTGAAAGCGAGGGACGCACTCGAAAAGGCTCGGACATGGCGATTAACATCAGCAAGCAATTTCTCTTTCGCAAACTCCATCAGCTTTCAGGCATCGCGCCGCTCGGCTTTTTTCTGCTCGCGCATTTTTTTACCAACTCGAAAGCACTCGGCGGAGAAAAGAAATTCAATGATGCCGTCGGCGATCTTCACTCGGTTCCTTATCTGATATTTATAGAGTGGCTAGGGATTTTCGTCCCCTTGATTTATCACGCCGTTTATGGATTGTTTATCACTTGGGAAACGCGCGCCAACAACATCGCTTATCCTTACGCGCGAAACTGGTTTTACACGATTCAGCGCACGACAGGCATCATCGTCTTCTTCTTTGTCTTCTTTCACGTACTCAATTTCCGCTTCGGACTTATTCCCGGTTTGAACACGACGCCCGTTGCCGGAAACGCCGAAATCGCTTTCGCGCTTGTCGCCGAAGAATTTCAAAGGCTGTGGGTCGTGGTGGTGTACGTCATCGGCATTACGGCGACCGTGTGGCATCTCGCCAACGGCTTGTGGTTGTTCGCGGTTGACTGGGGAATCGTCATCGGGGCGCAGGCGCAACGCTATGCCGGTTATGCGTGCGCGGCGTTGGGCGTCGCGCTCTTAGCCACAGGGTTGAACGCGATGGCGGCGTTTATATGGAAGGGCGGCTTGCTGGGTTCTCAGTTTTGGGAAATGTACCTATAAGTCAGAGTAGTCAGTGGACAGTGGTCGGTGGTCAGTAAGAAACCAAAGACCGCGCTCATTGACTTTCAACTTTATGCTTGACATCTCAATCATAAATCTCATGCTTCACCGACCATTGACCACTTAATAAAATCATGTCATCAACTAACGGAATTAAAATCGCCATCATCGGCGGCGGACTCGCCGGACTCGCGGCGGCAATGAAAATCGCGGAACAGGGTCACACCGTCGAACTCTTTTCGGTCGTCCCCGTCAAACGCTCGCACTCGGTGTGCGCGCAGGGCGGCATCAACGGCGCGGTCAACACCAAAGGCGAAGGCGATTCGACGCACGAACACTTCGACGACACGGTGTACGGCGGCGACTTTTTAGCGAATCAAGCACCCGTTAAAGCGATGTGCGACATGGCTCCGGCGATTATCTATCTGTTCGACCGGATGGGCGTTCCCTTCTCGCGCACGAAAGAAGGCTTGCTCGATTTTCGTCGCTTCGGCGGCACGAAGCACCACCGCACGGCGTTCGCCGGAGCGTCCACCGGGCAACAACTTCTCTACGC
>JBGTMR010000111.1:0-22046 GCA_041743485.1 Pyrinomonadaceae bacterium | reverse complement strand
AGCGTCAACTCCGAAGGCGGCAGGTGCTTGCCGCAATACTGGCACGTCGAGTTATCGCGTAGCAAAATATTTTTGCGTGACAAAGACCGATTCTTGTACGGGATATGAATGTACTCCGTCAAACGTATCACGGACGGCGCGTGCAAAGTCATCTTTTCCGAATGAAGAACGTGACCGTTATGTTCTTCGACGCGCGCCACGCCTTTGAAAATCATCACCACCGCGCGGCGTTCACTGCACACGTTAATCGGCTCGAAAGAAGCGTTGAGAACAAGGACTCGTGCATTCATAAAGCTTTCTTGGATTGAGGCGGCGCAAACAGAGAGTACCAAAAACAATCCCGACCGTAAAACATTGCCCTTGACCTTTATTCTCAGGACTTTCTCACTCCGAGTCGTTTCTTTAGTTTTCTTGTTTTGTTATTTGAGATTTCAAATTTCAAATAATGAGAAAGTCCTAATTCTATCAATCCCGCTCTGTTCTCCGTTCGTTTGATGCGCGAAACAGGTTTTGTGTGTCGCCGCGCATCGCTTTCAATTCATCCGGCGGTGCGAAACTTATCCGCCGCTTCAATCAAAGCCGCGCTGATGCCGACCTCAAGCGATGAATGTCCGGCATCGGGAATGATGTTCAACCCGGCTTCCGGGAACGCTTCGTGTAGTTCCCAAGCACTCATCATCGGACATACCACATCGTATCGCCCCTGTATGATGTCGGTCGGGATATGACGAATCGCATTCACGTTTTCAATCAAATAATTATCCGTATTGAAGAACGCATTATTGACGAAATAATGCGCTTCGATGCGCGCGAGGGATAACGCGAGGTGCGCTTCTTCAAACTCATCCATTAAACGCACGTCGGGGTGAAGCTTCGATGTACCGGCTTCCCAAACGCTCCACGCCCGCGCCGCGCGCAAACGCTCCGCTTCATCGTCGCCCGTCAAACGCTTGTGGTACGCCGTCAGCATATCGCCGCGCTCGGCTTCCGGTATCACGTCCAAATACTGTTGCCACATATCGGGAAAAATCGCGCTTGCACCGGATTGATAAAACCAATCAATCTCCTTTTTTCGACACAGGAAAATCCCGCGCAAGACGAGCGCACGCACGGCTTCCGGGTGCATTTCGGCATAAGCGAGGGCAAGCGTACTGCCCCACGAACCGCCGAACACCACCCACCGCTCAACGCCCAAATGTTCGCGCAAACGCTCTATGTCGCGGACTAAATCCCACGTCGTATTCTCTTTCAGTTCGGCGTGCGGCGTGCTTCGCCCCGCTCCGCGTTGGTCGAAAAGCACAACGCGATACGCCGCCGGATCGAAGAAACGCCGATACGTCGGATTGATACCGCCGCCGGGTCCGCCGTGCAGAAAGACGACGGGCGTACCGTCGGGGTTGCCGCACAATTCATAGTAAAGCGTGTGCAAATCGGAGACGGGCAATGTGCCTGTCTCGTAAGGTTCAATCGCCGGATAGAATGCTCTCATATTCTTATCTTAGTTTCTAAACATCGAAGTTGTCAGCAAAAACCTACCCGTTAAATCTTTGCCTCTCAAGTATCAAACATCGGAATGAACGCCCGCCCGCGCGACGGTCAACACGAAAACATCGGCGGCTTCGGCTTCACGCAACGCCAGCGCGCACGCCGCCGCCGTCGCCCCCGTCGTCCACACATCATCAACCAGCAAGATGCGCTCGCCTTTGACTAAGCGCGGACGCCTGACGGTGAATGCTCCGGCGGTTGTTTCGCGTCGCGCTTGCGTGTCCATTCCGGCGCGTTGTTGTGCGGCGAATACGGTTCTCACCAAACTCGCATCATCGAAAGGTAATGTAAGAGTGCTGGCGAGACGTGCGGCGAGAATCGCGGCTTGATTGAAACCGCGCTCGCGTTCGCGCATCGGATGCAAAGGCACACCCATCACGCGCGTCGCCGAATTAAGCGGCGCGATTCGTCCCCACACCGCCATCGCTTCGATAAGCCGCGACCCCGTATAAGGCTCGCGCTTCAAACTCAACACCGCAGCCTTCAACGCTCCATCGTAAGCTCCGACCGAACGCGCCGCCGTCCACGCTTCATCATCACAACGCCCGCAACGCACACGCTCATCCACAGACACGACACGCCGCGCGACATCGCCGCCGGGCGCGGGCGCGCCGCACTTCCAACACATCAAATCACCAACCCCGAACAATCGCGTCTGCTTCCAACATCCATCACACGCCGGAACATCGGCGCGACGTTCGGCGTTTCCACCACAACACGCACAACTCGCCGGATACAAAACCGCCAACAGCGAATCGTAAATCCGACTCGCGCTTTGCTTAAACGCTTTCGTCCGGTCTGCCTGATGTTTAATGGGAAAGTTCATCTGGGGCAAATGTACACCCGAACGCAAAAGCAGACGAGAGACGGTCAACAAAACCACGCAACAAAAATCCCGGACGAGCATGTTATGCCGTTCGGGATTTTTATTTTCTGATGCTGCAAAAATTGACTTGCCGCGACTAATCTTCCTCGTTCAACAGACCGCGCTCTTGCAACTCTTGACAGCGCACACAGTGACGCGCCCAAGGAATCGCGTCGAGGCGTTTCGGCGATACGGGTTCGCCGCAGTGTACGCACTCGCCGTAATCGTTCGCTTCGATTCGCGCGAGGGCTTCGTTAATCAGACTAAGCAAGCGGCGGTCGTTGTCCGTCATCGAAACGGACAATTCTTTCGCATAGTGATTCGCCGCCATGTCCGCCGGGTCTTGTGTGATTTCCAAATCACGGTCACGGCTCGAACGGTTTGATTCCGACACCAAGCCGAGTATCTCTTCACGACGCGCTAAGAGTTTATTACGATAATTTTTTAGACTTTTTTTATCCATCGGTTCCCCAAAACGTCCGCTCAAACTCAAACTTCAAAATAAAATCCTAAGCCAACGAGAACATAATCCGTTCGCTGAATCGGAACACTTATAGATGCCGCTAAACCCGATTTGGCTGCCGTGTCCGTTCGCCATTGGTTCGGTCAAGCATCAAAGCCGCCCGATAAGTTTTCGATTCGCTATTTTTGATAAGGCAAGCCGCGCAGGATTGTGTGCGCGCGGTAAATCTGTTCAAGCACGACGACCCGCGCCATTTCGTGAGGCAGCGTGATACGCCCCAACGACCATTTGAAATCGGCACGCTCCAACACACTCGCCGCCGTTCCGCCATGCCCGCCGATAATGAACGCCAGTTCTTTGACGGCTCTGTTTTGCCACTCCTCTATGCGTCGGGCGAGGTCGTGTGAACTCCACAAAAGACCTTCGACATCAAGGGCGACGACAATCGCGCTCGCTTCGACGGCAGCCAGAATCCGCGTCGCTTCCTCATCCAAAATCAGATTGGGCGCGTCCTTTACGCTCTCGCGCACCTCGTTTGTTTCGCACGCGGTGAAACGCCGCGCACGCTCAAGGTAATCATCTCCGAGTTCGCGTAAGTGTTTGTTCTTGGTGCGCCCGACTGAAACAACTCGTATTCGCAAGGTTCACGCTTCGCCGGATTCGTCCGCGAGTGAAGCCGTACTGCGCGCACCCGCTTCCGCAATCTTCGCGGGTATGAGAAGCGCGCGGGGCGCGTCGCGCCACAGGCGTTCGAGGTCGAAAAACTGACGTGCCTTCGCTTCAAAAATGTGCATTACGAAATCGCCGTAATCGAGCAAAACCCACTCGCCGGTTTGATAACCTTCAACGCGCACGACGCGCGTTCCCATCTTCTTGAGCCGCAAAATCACATCATCGGCAATCGCTTGAACCTGTCGCTGATTCGCGCCGCTGGCGATGATAAAGAAATCCGTAAAACTCGCCACCGGCTGAAGGTTAAGGGCGATGATGTCCTGCGCCTTCTTCTCTTCCGCGACGAAAATCGAGACGAGCATACGTTCATCGAGTTCAGCTTGCGGCGCGTCGCTCTGACTTGAGCGTGACGGCGGCGTCTCATTGTTTTCAAAACGCGCCGTGTGACTTTCGGGATTCGTTTCCAAAGGATTTTGATTCATATTGCTAAACACGATACAGCCTGTACTTATTGATGTATTCCGCGACAGGCGGCGGTATCAACTCATCCAACTCTTTATTCAAGCGACTAACCCCATAAGACGCATCGTTTGATTCGCGCACGCGACACCGAATCTCACGCGCTGCTGTCGGGACGAATACGGCATTGGTGAAATATATGCGATGCTCCGATTCGTGTTCATCACGACCGTTTTCATCAACAATCGCCGTGATGTCGGTCGCATCTTTACCACACAAATCAACGATGCGTGAAGCAATATGCGCTCCGACGTGCGCGGTCGAAATATCATACTCCGGGCGCGTGACGACGACGATTTCCATTGCCGATAAAACCCGCTCCCATTCGTACCACGTCACGATTTCCGCCCACGAATCCGCCCCCATAATAAAGAAGAACCGCGCCGGTTTTGCATCAAAAGAAACTTTGATGCGATTCAGAGTGTCAATCGTGTACGGGCGTTCCGGCGAGTCGAGTTCAATCGTCGAGATGCACAAACGCGCGTCGTGTTGTGTCGCAAGCGCGAGCATCGCGTACCGATGCCATGCCGGAGAGATGTCCGCGTTGCGCTTATGCGGCGGAACGTGCGCGGGAATCAACATCACCTCGTCAAGCCCGAACACTTCGATTAACTTGCGCGCGATACTTAAATGCCCGTGATGCACAGGGTCGAACGTCCCGCCGTAAAGTCCTATCCGCCGCTTCGTCATGTTTAATTTGCGAACTAAAACACCTTGCCGACTTTTTCATCCTCATCTTCGTCGTGATGAATGTCGGGTGCTTCATCGTAGGCAGCGTGCGATGCGTAATGCGCCTCATGCGATACGACGTTTTGCGATGCGACACTGCCCCGCGCGTTTTCCTCGTCGCTTTGTAAATTTATCGTCACGACTTTTATTTCATTGAGAGCCTGTGCAAAGCCCGCGACCAACTCGCGCACGCCCTCGCCCGTGACCGCCGAAATTGAATAAAACTCGCGCCCGTCTTGCGCGGCTCGTTTTTGCAAACTCTCAAGGCGCGTCGCATCGTCAAGGGCATCAATCTTCGTCGCCACGATGATTTGCGGACGCTCCGCCAATTCCGCGCTGTAAGCCGCAAGTTCACGGTTTATCTTTTCGTAATCGTCCACCGTGTCGCGCCCCGATTGCGAAGAGACATCAACAAGGTGAAGCAACAGTTTCGTGCGTTCGACATGGCGCAGGAAACGGTCGCCAAGCCCCGCGCCTTCGTGCGCTCCTTCGATGAGTCCGGGAATATCCGCGACGACAATCGTGCGAAAGTCGCCGATGTCAACCACGCCAAGATTAGGCTCTAATGTCGTGAACGGGTAATCGGCAATCTTGGGGCGGGCGGCGGAGATGACGGAAATCAAAGTTGACTTGCCCGCGTTCGGATAACCGACCAAACCGACATCGGCGATTAGTTTTAATTCTAATTGCAGTTCGCGTTCTTCGCCGGGACTTCCCTGTTGATGATAACGCGGAGCGCGGTTGGTGCTTGACGTGAAATGAGAATTTCCGAAACCGCCGCGCCCGCCTTTCGCCGCCAGAAAACGCGCCCCGTCATGCGCCAAATCAGCGAGCAAGTCGCCGGTTTCGGCATCGTAAATCAGCGTCCCGACGGGTACGCGCACCACAATATCGCCGCCCCCTTTACCCGAACGATTCGAGCCTTCGCCGTGTCGCCCGCGCTCCGCCGAATGCTCCGGGTTATAACGAAGATGAAGCAGCGTGTTCAGCGATTCCGTCGCTTCGATAAACACGTCGCCGCCGCGCGCCCCGTCGCCGCCCGAAGGTCCGCCGCGCGGCACAAACTTTTCACGCCGGAAAGCCGTCACGCCGTTTCCGCCGTGACCACCTGACACGCTGATTTTTACCCGGTCGAGAAACATTTGTGCAGGAGCCGGAAGTCAGGAGTCAGAAGCCGGAATGGAAAAGAATTGATTCATCGGTTCATCGGCTCATTGATTCAATGTTTTAATTCTTTCGCCCTTCGACTTTCGATTTTCGCCTTTAACAACTGACGCCCGCCGCCTGTGAGATGTGAGCATTCACAAAGGGCGCGGGCGTCGGGAATTTAGAAAAGCGCGTTTGAAAGAATCAAAAATTTTAGGCGGCGAGTGCCTCGTTTTGCGCGACGGTTTCGAGTCTCGGATAAACGCTGATGAATTTGCCGCCGCGCCCTTTGTCCTCGAATTTGACGATGCCTTCGATAAGTGAAAACAGCGTGTCGTCTTTGCCGCGTCCGACGTTTTTACCGGGCTTCCATTTCGTGCCGCGTTGTCGGGCGATGATATTGCCGCCGAGAACATGTTGCCCGCCGAACTTCTTGAGTCCCAATCGTTGCGCGTTTGAATCGCGTCCGTTGCGTGATGAGCCGACGCCTTTTTTATGTGCCATTTTATGATTACCTCTTGAGTTAAATCGCCCGAAATGTCTGTGTCATTTAGCCGATGCTGTCTATGCGAACGAGCGTGAAATCTTGTCTGTGTCCCTGCGTGCGCTTGTATTGTTTGCGACGCTTTTTCTTGAACACGATGATCTTCTTTGCGCGCCCGTGACTGACGACCGACGCCGCGATGTTTGCATTCTCGATTAACGGCGCGCCGATACGAACGCCGTCCCCGTCAGCGACGACGAGGGTTTCAAAATCAACCGCATCGCCCGCGTTCTTGGCGATAAGCGGAAGGCGAATCGTCGTATCCGGTTCAACGCGAAACTGTTTGCCGCCCGACCTGATAATTGCGTAAGCCATAAAATTTACTCCTTCAAAAATGTGCCACTGTTTGATTGATTCGCCGCCTTCGGGAAAGTCGAAGATTATAAAGGTCGCACCGGAAAAGCGTCAAACCGCCTTCTAAATGCCAACGCTATGTGAAAGCTGCTTGATGAGAGCGTGGCGGGCTAACGAGTCAGATTCACGTGCCTGTTGAGGTTACAACACAACCTTCAATGGGCTGAGAGGTTGAGCGACTCAAGCCACACCACCAAATCCTTCGCGCTATTGGAAAGGTTCTCGTAGTTCACATCGCCCTTCGTGTTGAGTACGACTTCTCTATAATGTTTTGTTGCCTCGTCGTATATGTAGCACGCGATAGTGGTAGCACCTTGGTCTGCCCCACGGCTAACCGATTCCGAGTATTTACCCTTGCTGGCAGGTTCGATAAGTTTAACTTTCTCCGCGAGAATCTCTGGGCTTATAGAACCAATAAGCTTTCTGTTGTGGTTATATTTGTCTTCTAGTTCTTGCTCCGTGTAAATATTTCTACCCGACTCCGTAAAGAGATTATCGCCTTGCGTGAATACATACTTGTAAATACCACCCTTGTGGTCAATATAAATTAAACTGCGCTGAATGCCCCAAGCGAAATTGACATACCGTATCTCAAAGAGAATTTTCGGCTTGATTGCCCGTGAAGCTGGTGCAGATAATTTACTGTTCCGATTGTGTTCTAAGTCGGTTGAACAAGAAGCGAGAAGTAGGCATACAAACATAATTGTAAAAGCCAATCTCTTCATATGCTTTATGCTCCTGTTATGCCAGAATCACCTAACCCGCATTTCATCAACTTAACTTTTCACCGATTAAGCTTTCTTCGTCTCGCTCTTTGTTGCGTATCTTTCCATAAACTTGGTCGAGAAATTGCCGCTTATGAAATCTTTGTCGTCCATGATTTTCAGGTGAAGCGGTATTGTCGTCTTGACGCCTTCGATAACCATCGCTTCAAGTGCGCGGCGCATACGGGCAATCGCAAGTTCGCGTGTGCGGGCGTGGACGATGAGTTTCGCAATCATCGAATCGTAATTCGGCGGCACGAAGTAACCGGGATAAATCGCCGTATCAACCCGCACGCCGGGTCCGCCCGGAATGTTGCACGTCGTGATTCTTCCCGGCGACGGCACGAAAGTCTGCGAATCTTCGGCGTTGATGCGGCACTCAATCGAATGTCCGACGATGAGAACATCATCTTGCGCGTAGCCTAATTCTTCACCCTCCGCGACTCGAATCTGATTCCGCACAATGTCGGCAAGCGTTACCATCTCCGTCACCGGATGCTCGACTTGAATGCGCGTGTTCATCTCCATGAAATAGAAACGGTTGTTTTCATCAAGCAGAAACTCGAACGTCCCCGCGTTTGAATAACCGATTTCCTTGCACGCATTGACCGCCGCCGCTCCCATCTCATCCCGCAATTCCGGCGACAGTGCGGGGCTTGGTGCTTCTTCCAAAAGCTTTTGATGCCGACGCTGAATCGAGCATTCGCGTTCGCCTAGATGTATGCAGTTGCCGTGTTCGTCCGCGAGAACCTGAATCTCTATGTGGCGCGGACGCTCGACATAGCGTTCGATATAAACGTCGCCGTTCTTAAACGCCGCCGCCGCTTCCGCCGATGCCGAAGCGAGAGCCTGCGGAAGTTCTTCGGGCGCACGGACAATACGCATTCCGCGCCCGCCGCCGCCCGCCGCCGCTTTCACGATAAGCGGAAAGCCGGTCACTTCGGATGCCGCCGTCGCTTCGTCGGGTGACACAATCGGTTCGGGACTTCCCGGCAGAATCGGCAATCCTGCTTTCGTCATCGCGCGTCGGGCTTCGACTTTATCACCCATCATTTTGATGACGCGGGCGGTAGGTCCTATAAACTTGATGTTGCACGCATCGCAGATTTCCGCAAACTGCGCGTTCTCCGCGAGGAAGCCGTAACCCGGATGCACGGCGTCAACATTGGTGATTTCCGCCGCCGAAATAATCGCCGGAATGTTCAAATAACTTTGCGCGCTCGGCGCGGGACCTATGCACACGGCTTCATCGGCAAAGCGAACGTGCAAACTTTCGCGGTCGGCTTCGGAATAAACCGCGACCGTTTTAATGCCCATCTCTTTGCACGTCCAGATGATGCGACACGCAATCTCACCGCGATTGGCAATCAGAATTTTACGAAACCGTCGAATCATAAAAGCAGTGGTCAGTGGTCAGTGGTCAGTGGTCAGTGGAAGGCAGTTTGTTTTACCGTCCACTGACCACTGACTACTGACCACTGCTTATCATTTTCTCACTCCGAATAACGGCTGCCCGTATTCGACGGGTTGGGCGTTCTCGACGAAAACCTTTTCAATCGTGCCGCTTATCTCCGCCGGAATCTCGTTCATCAACTTCATCGCTTCGATGATGCACACAACCGTGTCCGCTTCAATCGAGCTTCCGGGTTTTACGAACGGGTCGGAAGTCGGCGACGCGGCGCGGTAAAACGTGCCGACGATGGGCGACGGGATGATTTGTAAGTCGGTATCTGTATCGGGTGCGGGCACCGCCGTCGTTGAAGCTGAACTCGGTGCGGCAGTGGAAGACGGCGCGGCGGTTGATACTGCGGGAGCGGCGAAAGACGAAGCGAGCGGTTGTGACGGTGGCGGAGCGACCGAAGGGTTTGTTTCCGTGTCCGCCTTACCTCGACGCAGACGCACGCGGAAGCCTTCGCGTTCAAGTTCAAAATCGGTGAAGCCGTGCCGCGCGATGAGTTCGACGACTTCGCGCAGTTCATCCATATTTACCGATGTGCCGATAGGACTCGAATCCGTTCTTCCCGCTTCCGGGCGGCGCGGATTATTGGAGTGACGCCGCCGCCCGCCGCCACTGTGACGCTCAAAGCGGTCGCGCCGTTCGGACGCGCTTTGGTTATTACTGCCTTCGGTATTTGCCGCCGTTGCTTGAGATGATTGGGACGCTTCGGGTTTGTCTTGTTCGCTCATGTAAGTTGTTCCGCGTAAAGGTTGTGAGAAATGAACGAGTGTGAGAAACGGACTTTGGATAAACAAAGCCCCAAGTTTCGCGTGTCCCTAAAAAACTAATGACACGGGCGATGCTTGGGGCTGCCTTACGCGCTTTCGACGTGCTTGGATTATTTGACGTTTTTCTACGACGCTTCAGAACCCACACGCTACCGACGCACGCAGCGTCACAAAGTTTTAATCGGTATCCTTCTCTTGCGCGGTTGACTCGGTTTTCTGTGAACGTCGCCCGCCGGTTGTCTGCGCGGTGTCGTCAGGGATAGCTTCATCCGTCCCGCGCTTCCGGGTAGTTTCAGGCTTTTCAAAAGTCTTGTCACTCTTACGCCCGCCGCGACGCCCGCCCGATGCCGCACGCGATTCACTCGCCCGTGCTGTCGTCTTGTCGCTGACGCGCGGCGTGCCGCTGTTTGCAAACTTGATTTCCGCCGCCCCGCCGACGAACTCGATAATCGCAAGTTCGGCGTTGTCGCCGTCGCGTCTGCCAAGCCGAATGATGCGCGTGTAACCGCCGGGACGTTCCGCGTAGCGTTCGCCGAGTTCGTCGAACAAACGCTTGAGCGCGGCGACGCCCGCCGTGCGCGGTGGGCGTTGCGCTCCCGAAGTGCTTTTACGGCTTGTCGCGGTTGCCGCGCCGTGATTTCCGGCGTGAAAGAAACCCGCCGCCTGACGGCGCAAGTGAACACGTTGCGCCACTGCTTCATCGCCCGAAAGGGCGCGTGCGTGACGTGACAGCGTGATGGCGCGCTCAATAAACGGGCGCAACTCTTTCGCTTTCGGGACAGTCGTGATGATGCGTTCGCTGCGCGAGTTGACGAGTGAGGTCGCAAGGTTGCGAAGCAAAGACATGCGATGCTCCGATGTGCGTCCAAGCTTACGATGTGCTTTTAAGTGCCGCATAAAACAAGTGATGAGTGATGAGTGATGAGTGATGAGTTAGGGAAAAGGCATCCGGTTTATCACTTATTGCTCATAGTGTTCATCGTGTCCTTTCCTTTATTCTTCTTCCTCGTCATCGCCATCGGTGTCGCCATCGTCACCGATGCTGTCGCGCCCGCCGGAGCCGGGAATCGGGTTGCCCTGTTCGTCAAATTCCATACCGAAATCCAAGCCCATGCCGTGAAGGATGTCTTTAATTTCGTGCAGAGATTTCTTGCCGAAATTCTTTGTCGAAAGCATCTCTCGTTCGGAGCGGGCGACGAGTTCACGAACCGATTTGATATTCGCGTTCTTCAAACAATTATAAGAACGCACCGAAAGTTCGAGGTCGTCAACGGCGCGGTCTAACAAATCATTGCGCGGCAAGGGCGGACGCTCGGCGTTCGGGAAAGCATATTCGTCAACGTCTTCTTCAAAATTGATAAAGATACTCATGTGGTCTTTAATCAATTTCGCGGCAAGTCCGACCGCATCGTCGGGTTTGACGCTGCCGTCCGTCCAGACTTCAATCGTCAACTTATCGTATTCGGTGTTTTGACCGAGACGCGCGGCTTCGACCGCGTAATTAACTTTCTTGACCGGAGTGTGAACCGAGTCAATCGGTATGTATCCGAGCGAAAGGTCTTCGTCAAAGTTGCGGTCAGCCGAGACGTAGCCGCGCCCGCGCCGCAAACGCATCTCGATAGAGAGCGAACCGCCTTCGCTGATGGTTGCGATATAGATGTTCGGGTCGAGAATTTCGACCTCGCCGTCCGTCTGAATATCACCGGACAGAACTTCGCCCGCCGTTTCCTTCAGTATCGTTAAAGTTTTAACATTCCCGCCGTTAAGTTTAATCGGTATCTGTTTGAGATTGAGAATAACGTCGGTCGCGTCTTCGACGACGCCGCGAATCGGTGAAAATTCGTGTTCGACTCCCTCAATCTTAACGGCGGTTATCGCCGCCCCTTCGATTGAAGAAAGCAGAGCGCGACGAAGCGAATTGCCGATGGTTGTGCCGAAGCCGCGTTCAAACGGTTGAGCGGAAAAACTGCCGTAGCGTTCAGTCGCCGTCTCTGTTTCCATTACGAGACGACGCGGCATCTGAAATCCCGTCCAAAGATTGTTTTGATCCATAGCCATAAATTTTTTAACCAAGTCGCATGAGCGCGCCCGCCGCGCGTGTTTGATTGTCAAAACACGTCCGACGCGGGGTTTGCCGTTCCGATGAAAGACAAACCCGCGTCAAGATGCGAGATAAACTATTTGCTGTAAAGTTCGACGATAAGTTGTTCGTTAATCGAGCGGTCAATGTCGTCACGCACCGGAAGCGTTCCGATACGCACGCTCATTTCGACATCGCCCGGTTGAACCCAACTCGGACGACCGCGCCCCGCCGCTGTTGACCACGCGCCCTCAACATGTGAGATGGTGCGGCTGGTTTCGCGCACCGTAATCTGGTCTCCGGTCTTAACCTGAAACGAAGGAATATCAACCTTGCGCCCGTTGACTTCGATGTGTCCGTGATTGACCAACTGGCGGGCTTGACGGCGTGAAGTCGCAAAGCCGCCGCGATACACGGCATTGTCAAGCCGCCGCTCCAAAAGAATCAAAAGGTTTTCGCCCGTGATGCCTTTCAAACGCGCCGCGCGCTCGAAGTAGTTGCGAAACTGACCTTCGAGAACAAAGTATATGCGTTTGACTTTCTGTTTTTCGCGCAGTTGCTGCCCGTAGCCGACGAGTGCCTTACCGCGTCGCATTGAGTTACCGTGCTGACCCGGCGGCTGTGTCCCGCGTTTTTCAATCGGACAAGAGGGTTTGTAACAACGATCACCCTTGAGGAAAAGTTTTGCACCTTCACGGCGGCACAAACGGCACACCGCATCTCTATACCTAGCCACTTATTTTTAGCCTCCAGTCCGGCTCACTTGCCCGGACGGAAAAGTTTACAAACGGCGGGATTTATCATGCCCGGCGTTCTTCATCCTTTTAGTTTATAAATTTGCGAAAAGTAAATTGTGATTCACTTTTCACGTTGATACTTATACGCGACGGCGTTTCGGCGGACGGCAACCGTTGTGCGGAATCGGTGTCGTATCGCGGATTGAAACGACGCGGATACCGGCGTTGGCAATCGCGCGCACCGCCGATTCGCGTCCGCCGCCCGGACCTTTAACGCGAACTTCCGCTTGTTGCATTCCGGCATCTTTAGCTTTGTTCGCGGCTTCGTAAGCGGCAGTCTGCGCGGCGAACGGCGTTCCTTTGCGCGAACCGCGAAATCCACGCGCACCCGATGACGATTGCGCGATAAGATTGCCTTCCAAATCGGTAATCGAAATCATCGTGTTATTAAACGACGCCGCGATATGCACGATGCCCGACGGAATGTTTTTCTTCTCTTTTTTGCGGAAAACTTTTTTCTTATTGCCCGCTGTTTGTTGTGCTTTTGCCATAACTGTTCAGTAGTCGGTGGTCGGTGGTCAGTAAGCAGTTTGTTTTAACTGACCACTGACCACTGATAGCTGGTTACTTCTTGCCCGGTGCTTTCTTTTTGGCGATGGTGGCGCGACGCGGACCTTTGCGTGTGCGCGCGTTGGTGTGCGTGCGCTGACCGCGTGTCGGCAACGAACGACGGTGACGCAACCCGCGATAACAACCGATGTCCATTAACCGTTTGATGTCGAGTTGGACGCGCTTGCGAAGGTCGCCTTCGATGTCTCCGCCCTGCTCAAGCGCGGTGCGGATGCGACCGAGTTGTTCCTCGTCCAAGTCGCGTATGCGGATGTTGACATCAACGTCCGCTTGCTGCAAAACGGTTTGAGCGCGGGAACGACCGACGCCGAAGATATAAGTAAGTCCGATTTCCGCGCGCTTATTTTGCGGAAGGTCAACGCCTGCTACACGAGCCATTTTCTACTTCTCCCGAAATCATTTAAGACCTGAAACCAAACTGGTAATTACCCTTGACGCTGTTTGTGCTTGGGGTTCGTGCAAATTACGCGCACGATGCCTTTGCGATGCACGATTTTGCAGTTGTCGCAAATTTTCTTAACAGATGCCCGTACTTTCATTTTCTTGTCCTTTAACGTGGTGAGCGATTGACACGAAACAACCGACTTCCAAGCCGCTTCTCTCGCGTATCAACAAATCCGATGTCCCGGCAAACCGCGAATACTAGCACAAGATTTGAGTTTTTGCCAAATGCAGACGAATTGCTAATGGGGGCATACCCACTCACGTCGGCTACTGAGTGGATAATGATTAGCCTTTTATAGGGCTTTGTCCCATCTAACAATGGCTAAGATAATTCCTATTACTATTCCTAATAGCAACCCACCGATTATGCCAAAGTATGCGCCAACAACCGCCGCAAGTTTGAGATTGTTTCTTGACGAACCGAAGAAACCTCCAGAGTGATTACCGAACCAAGCATCCATCACGAAAATCAAAGCACAAAGAATTGCGCCGCAAATCGCGCACGCGACAACACTTGGAACTATCGTAACAAGAGATTTAATAACCATTCGTGCATCTCAAACGACACCGCATAAAACAAGGTAATCCGATGCTGGCTCGCTTAGATATATTCGCTACTAAGGTACGGTGACAGGTATCGCGCCACTAAACGCCGTGCCGTGACTTGTACCGCTACCCGCTAATGTAGCCTTTGTGCCTGACTTGGCTGTCGTTGCGGGAAAACGTAGCGTCACCGTCGCCGTTTCACCTGCTGGAACAACGTTGATAGAAATCGGCAAAGTAGTTGTCGTCGGTTTGTTATTGAGTTTGGCAGCGTTTAAGACGAAGTTCGTTATCACGTCTGCAACATAAGCATCGCTATCGTTGCGAACGGTTGTTGTGACAATGATTTCATTTGTGCTGACATCACGTATTACTGCTGTCATTAGCACAAGCGGTCTGTAAGTGCTACTTGCACGATTCGCTAGATTATCGTCGGCAATGATGTAAATCGCCGGATTCTGTGCCGGATTAATTAGCAGTGGTCGTGTGTATGGCTGATAGCGCGTGCCGTCGAGTGAGTACCGCACCGATTTAACGCCCGCTTCGTCTTCGGTGGTGACTGAAACTAGACGCTTTGTGCCTTGCACCTTTTCGCTGAAAGTGACGAGAGGACCTGACACGTCTTTTGCAAGGTCGCCTTTGACTGATGCTGTCGGTTCAACAGTTGACTCAAATATGCCATCGCCATCACCATCATAATGTAGGTTCTCAACACCTTCGGGTGTAACTTTAATCTGTGCAGTCACTCCGGCAGGTAGGTTCAAGTCCAAATACTTAATAGATTCTACTAACGCTTCCGGCGCGTTGCCAACCCCCCTAACTATTTCAAGCAGTATCGGCTCACCGCTTTCACGAAACGTAATCGTGAAGTTATCTTCTGGCAACAATTCCGCAGGAAAATTGAGTTGAAATGATTTATCTCCCCCTCTAAGTATGTCCACGCTAGGCACAAGGCGAGCAAAAGACGTTCCTTCAATTTGAGAATTACTATTCCCGTGAGCATCTGTTACAAATATTCTCTCAACTCCACTAATTGAAAGGTAATACCCCTCTTCGCCTTTTATTTGTAGGGGCTGATCTGAATCGGATTGTTCTTGTGTTGTTTGTTGCTTGAAACTTGCTTTCTGCATAACCGGCTTACTGACCTGTGTATGTCGTGCAGACTGTTGTGGCGTTGCTTGTAAAGCCGAAAGAATAGTGTCCCATACTTTCGGATTTTGCGTTAAGCCGGTGTGTTCGACAGATCCATTATCATCGTAAGTATTAGCAACGAAGGGGTGCATTTTAGCTTGTCGCGCATTAAGGTTACCCGCAACTGCTTTACGCTCTGCGCTGAGTTTCGGCACTGTGCCATCACCAAAAACTTTTTCATAGTTGTACCGATTCGTTTCAATGCACCCTTTCTGAGGTTCACATCTCTTTATTGTTTCTGCGACTACTTTCCCGATTGTTCCGGGAAGTTTCTGCACACCAAAAATGTGATGATACTCAACGCCTGACGTGTCGCTTGTCCAATCATCCTGCGTGGCGGTGTGGAATAAGTTACCCGTCTGCGCGGGCTTGCTCCGCACGAATTGCTTTGTATCCAGCAAACTCGTTAGTTGGTTGAACGTGTATTCGGCGTTTGTCTTGCCGTCACCGTTGATGTCCCACGCAACGCCGCCTCTGTCGAAGAAAGATTTAACTACACCTTCACCGAACGGGCGACCACCGAGCGCAACAACTAAAACGCCGATAACTACCTTGAGCATAATGCTTACCTCTCATTGTGGCACGACCCGCTTCTCGTGTGATGAGAGCGGGTCGCGCCTTGTTCGGGTCGTGGTCAGTGGCTCATGGCACGACCACGCTGATACCGCCACCGAACGCCGCGCCGTGACTCGTGCCGCTTCCCGACAAAGTTGCGCGCGTGTTCGGCTTGGCTGCCGTCGCCGGAAAACGCAAGCTGTGTATTAACGTCTCTCCCGCGTCAAGCGTATTGATGGTTAGCGGCAACGTCGTGGTCGTCGGCTTGTTATTCAGCTTGGCGTTCTTTAACACGAAGTTAGAAGTCACCTCCGCCGTACCCTCATTGCGAATCGTCGCCGTGACGACGATTTCGCCTGTCGCGGTATCGCGTGCAACCGACGTTGTAAGCGTGAGCGGCTTGTATGTTACGCGGCTTGAACGGTTCGTGGTGTTGTATTCGGCGAGGACATGAACCGTAGGATTCACCGTCGGGTCAACAGTCAGGGCGGTGGTGTACGGCTTGAAGTTCACACCGTCAAGTGAATACCGCACGCTCTTTACGTCTGCGTCCAAAGTGTTGATGGTGACAAGTCGGCGCGTGCCTTGTACCCGTTCGGTGAACGAGACGGCGGGCGTAACGGACTTAGCAATTTTAACGGTCAAGGTCTTCGCGGCTTCCGTGTTGCCCGCGTTGTCCGTCGCGTAATAAGTGATGCTCGTCTCGCCTTCGGCGGTGATGACGAGCGAAGTCGCGTCGCCATTGACAATCGTTTCCGGCACGGCTTGCGCCCCCGTCAGGCGGTATGTGATGCGCGCGACACCCGACGCGCCCGCGATTTCAGAAGCGCGAAGCGTGACGGTGACATCCGAAGTGTTCCATTTGCCGCTGACGGGTTGCGGCGATGCGGTTGCCGTCGTGGTGGGCGGGGCGAAGTCGAATAATTCCTCAGAGAAGCTTGAGCGGTTGGCGACGTTATCGTCGGCATCGGCATAGACGATGGGCGTCTTCGCGGTGTCAATGGTGAAAGGCGCGGTGTAAAGTTTTGCTTCTTCGTCTTCGCCGAGCCAGTAGCGAATTTGCTTGACGCCGGTTTCTGAGTCCGTCGCCGTGATGGTGACGGTGGCTAAGGTGGAATCGCCTTGTCGCCTGGCTGTGACATCGACGAGCGGCGGGTCTTTGTCGAGCGCGGCATTGCCTTTGACATCAACGGTCGGCTGCACTTCCCTCTCAAAGATACCGTCGCCGTCCATGTCGAGGCGCAAGTTCTCCATGCCCTGCGGCGTGGTCTTGACCATCGCCATCGTTCCGGCGGGTACTTCTACATCTTGATAACGAATGACGCGCGGCTGGTTTTTAGTTCCCGCTTCGTGTTTGAACTCCATCACAAGTTCTTCTTTGGTGCGAAACTTGATGGTAACGGTCGTATCAACCGGCATCCTGAAAGAAGGTGATTCTTCGCCCCCTGCAAGCAATTTCACGCCGGGGATAGCAATCAGATTTCCCCAAATGCCTGCATCTTCCAAGCCGTTGCCTTCGGCATCGTGCATATCAACGATGTGATCGACACCATAGATCAGATGTAAGAGGAAGCCGCCATAATCAATCTGGCGTTCCGGTGGGATGACGTGGTAGGTCGAGGGTGGAATGTCATCGGCATTGTTTCCCGGCAATCTGAAAGGTCTTGCTTCAATTTTTGGTATAGGTCGCGCATCAGCGTCTTGGGGTTCTGATTGCTCTGATTGTTGCTGAGGTTTCGGCTGCTGTGAGTTGATTGTCATTGAATCACTCCCCTGTTGCGTGGTGATGTGAAAAGCGGCAGGGACGAATGCAAATTTTGAGTTACGCAGAGTAGCCGTGAACGAGGGCTTTACAGGAGTGAAGCTAACTGTTGATAGCTCTTTGTGTTCTCTTATTCGCTGCGTAAGTGATGTTGTCTGCTTTGGCAATTCTAAAGCTTCAAATATAAAACCTAAAGTATCTATGTCGCCCGTGAACGCCATGTGTTCAAGTCCTTTTTCGGCTTGTTGGAAATCCGGGTTGTCACTCCCATCAGGCAACTTCCTCGGCAAACCGTTGTATATGTACCTAAGTTTTGCATTTGTGTTGTTGTAATCACTCACCGCACCATTTTGAATGGTGCGGCGGTACATACTGAGTATCGGCACTGTCCCGTCGCCTTTGATGTACTCAAAAAGCTTTAGATTATAAATTAGGCGGCGAGTTCGACTTCCTTTCGTTCGCATACCGACAACCGTGCCGAGCGTGTTTGGGTCTGCCTGTTCGCTCCAGATGTGGAAATATTTGATTGTGCCACTGTCAAACGTCTAAGAATCTTGTCCCGGATTAGCTTGAGTGTGAAAGCTATTCGCGGTCGTGGCGGGCGTGGTGAGCGGAAAGTCGGTGTTGAGTAATTGCGTCAGTTGATTCCATTGATACGGGATGCGCGACTTGCCTTGCATCTCGACAAAAGGCACGCCGCCGAGTTCAAAGTACGCGCGGCTTGGCAGCAGTTCATGCGCGCCTTGGTAGTACGCGGCGAGGTCTTTGATGCGGCGTGCCGCTACCGCGTCAAGTGTGCCGCCGATACTGGCAATGCCGGTTAAGTCAAGGAACTTACCGCGTTCCAGCACGTCAATCGTCTTGGGCGCACCGAGCCATGGCGCACCGA
The DNA here is from genome assembly GCA_041743485.1 of Pyrinomonadaceae bacterium. Classification (GTDB taxonomy): domain Bacteria; phylum Acidobacteriota; class Blastocatellia; order Pyrinomonadales; family Pyrinomonadaceae; genus JANDLT01. The sequence continues at coordinate 3,388 of JBGTMR010000111.1, read as the reverse complement.
TGGTAATAACCTTGTCGAGGTTGTGACTATCCTTGTTGTCGAGAATATAACGACGCACCAGCAAGCCGCCCATGCTGTGGGCGACGATGTTGACTTTCTTTTCGGGGTAGAATTGTCCGACACATTGGACGTAATTCTTGAGCCGCGCGGCGTTCTCGACGTTGCTTTTTCGCCAATCGTAAGGAAACACGAACAGCGTCGGGTTGGCAGGTCGTTGATTATCATTGCAGCCGATGCCCGGCAACTTATTCGGGTCGGCGGGAAGGTCATACTCCTTAAAGCCGCCCTCAATAATTAAAGCATTAAGAAGCGGCTCATAAACGTCAACTTCTTTGAGGTTGACGTTCAACGGATTCACCTGAAGTTTTCGTAGCGCGTCGGTGGCGATGATGGTCGGCTTTTGCTGCGCGTTCGGATTAAGAGATAGTTTATCAAGGTGCGTGACGCTTGCGATGTTCAATTCGCCCCACAAAACATCTCCATCAATTTCTTTAAGCACGCTGCCGCCGATGCCCGGCACGAAGATGAGCGGTTCGGGTGGAATCTCACCGAAACTCAATGCCGCCCATTTCGCGGATGAATCGTGAAGATGCACAGTATAGTCGCCACAGTCCGAGCCGGGAGGACGTCCGCCGTTCGATTCACTAAATGTCTTCACCTCAAGCATATTACTCTCTCGCAGTACAACTGTGCCGGTAGAATCAACTTCGGCAAAGCGCACCTTCGCAATCGGTATGCTGAAAGTTTGAAGTCCCGCCGAGCCTTTGTTAGCGGAGATAGTCCCGATTAAATTGTGGTTGAAAAATATCTGTCCAGATGGCGAGGGAGATTGCGCCGGACTAGCGGCAACACCTAAATTAGCGTTGGTTGTATCCGGTGCTGAAGGACCTCTGTTATAAGCCGTAAGATTTTTCGGCATCATCCGATGAAATAGATAGAAACAATCGTTACCATCTATTTGATTATCATGTCCTGAAATTCCGAGTTGCAGCGTGGCAAAGCGCGGGACGACGCCCGCGTCAATCAGTGCTTCCGGGTTGGCAAGCGTACCGTCAGAGTTGAGCGCACCGGGAGTAATTTGCCAAATGGGAAGTACAAATCTCCCCGGGTTGTAAGGATCGCCGAATGCTGCCACGATTAACCTGTCACTCGCTTCGGGCGGGGCAGGTGCTGAATAGTCTTTTGAGCAAGCCGGATTGTCGGAAAGGTAGGAACACGGCAAGTCTGAATCTTGTGCGCGCGCGGAAGCAGGTAAAAGCAAAAGTAGCAATAAGATGCAAAGCGGGGTTGTGTTCGATTTGTATATGTTCATTTGAAAGCACACTTCTAGCGTCAGCGAGATTGAGAGGAATCTTTTTAAGATTCCGGTTGGAAGGAAGCTTCTGTTAAGCGTTAAAGGGTGATTGATAAAAGCGCGCCGGGTGGTATCGAGAGCGCGTCATAACGGGCATGACTGTTCGCGGCAAAAAGTAGCACACACAAACCAGCGGTCAAAGGTTTTTTCGTTCACAACTCGCTTGCGGTAATATCTATCCTGACAACAAAAGTAAAATAATTTTGCGTTGGTAAAAACAAGACGAGCGTGCGACGAATCGTTAAACGAGGAGACATAAGAAATTCTTATTGCGGAGATTATGAGTGGGATTTGAGCGTCGTGGATGCTCCAGACGGGACGGTTGCGCGGCGCACTGTTAGGTGTTTGAAATGAGCATGTCAAGCACCCCTGCAAACTAAACAACTATATAAAAACGCTCACCGCTTACACGCTAACCATTGATTCCGCCAAAACGGTTGAAGTACAGTTCACATTCTCATTCGATGAGATGGTTGTTGCGACGACGGGACGGGTTAAAACATCGGGACCGTCTTCGGTTATCGCCACTGTATGTTCGACGTGAACGCTCGGCAAACCGTCTTGCGTCACGACCGTCCAACCGTCCTTCAGGGTTTTCGTCAGATGCGTACCCATGTTGAGCATCGGTTCGACCGCGATAACGTAGCCCGGCTTAAACTCCGAACCTTTGCCCGGCTTGCCGTAGTTCGGGACTTGCGGGTCTTCGTGCATTTTGCGCCCGACGCCGTGTCCGACATGATCGCGCACCACGCCGTACCCGTTCGCTTCGGCATGACTCTGAACCGCCCAACCCAAATCTCCCAAACGTCTGCCGATACGACACTCTAAAATCGCACGCTCTAAGCACTCAATCGCAATTTCGATTAACCGCAAACGGTCTTGGTTGACCTTACCGACAGGGACAGTGATTGCAGAATCTCCGACAAAACCGTCAAGCGTCGCGCCGCAGTCAATCGAAATAATGTCCCCGCTTCTCAATTGATAACGCGAAGGAAAACCGTGAACTATCTGCTCGTTGACCGATGTGCAGAGCGTGAACGGATAACCGTGATAACCCTTGAAAGTCGGTTTCGCGCCCGCGTCACGAATCATCTTCTCGGCAGTTTCGTTAAGCTCGAACGTCGTCATGCCGGGTACGCACAGGCGGCGTAATTCGGCGAGAACGCGCGCGACTAACTGCCCCGAAGCGCGCATCTTCTCAATCTCTTTTTTCGACTTGCGAATTATCATTCGACCGTTGCCGCCGTTGTCCGATTCTAGTTTCGCGCTTCGCCGTCCGAGGTCTGATGCATGTCTTGGTTCAACAAATCATCAAGTTCGGCATAAATCGCATCGCTCTCGCGCGTGCCGTCAAGATGCCACAACCGCTTGGAAGCTTCGTAATAATCAATCAACGGTTGCGTTTGCTGTTCATAAGTCGCAAGCCGGACTTTTATCTTTTCCGATGTATCGTCCGCCCGATGTGTAAGTTGAGTATCGGGGTGCAAATCGCAGACGTTATCTTTCTGCGGCGGCTTAAAATGAATGTTGTAAATCTCGCCGCACACCGGACACGAACGTCTTCCGGTCGCGCGCATTTCCAGCAAATCAAACGGTACATCAACCAGCGCGGCGACTACTTTTTGATGCTGTTCGAGTGCGAGGTTTTCAAGCATCGTCGCCTGAACTATGGTGCGCGGAAAGCCATCGAGAACGAAACCCTGTTTGCAATCTTCGCGGCTGGTGCGCTCCTGAACGACACGAATCACCAAATCGTCGGAGATGAGTTTGCCCGCCGCTTGAACCGCGCGTACTTCTTGTGCGATTGGGGTTTCAGCGCGGGCAATCGCGCGGAACATGTCGCCGGTAGAAATCTGCGGTAAGCCGCGTCTCTCTTCCAACAAACGCGCCTGTGTTCCCTTGCCCGCTCCGGGCGCGCCTATCAAAACGATTATCATAATTGAATTATTGCTTCATTGGTTCATCAGAACCCGTTGAATCAATGACTGAATGAATCAATGACTCAATTTCTTCGCCCACGCAAACGGCTTCCGG
>JBGTMR010000110.1:0-4884 GCA_041743485.1 Pyrinomonadaceae bacterium | reverse complement strand
TCCGGTCAGCGGCTCAAGATTGAAACCTTTCACGGCAAGCGATGTGATGCTCGCCCAGATGATGGGTCCCGTGATTGCCGAGAATCTGCCGACCATGCCGTAAAGTCCGTAAAATTCTCCGACGCGATCCGGCGGTGTGAGCTTCAACATTAAAGGTCTGTCCGCCGACCAGACTCCGGCGAGAGCGATGCCCGCGAGTGACGCGACGACATAAAGCGGGATGAGTCCGAGTTTGAAAATACCGACGCACGCCGCGAAAGCGAAAATCACCATCCAAGATTTCAAGACCCAATCGAGTGCGCGCTTCGCTCCCACGCGGTCAACCATCCAGCCCCAGAAGAAGCCGCCCGCGACCGCGAAGCTTATCGCCAAGCCGAGAACTTTCGTCGTTTCCGCTTCGCCCTGCGCTTCGCTCATGCCCGTCGCCAGCGCGACGTTGACGGTATAGAGAGCCATCACGGTGATGAGCGTGTTGACCGCATCGGTATAAAAAACGCGCCCGACGAGAAAGCGCAAAAGTCCCGGATACTCTTTGCCCGCGCGCAATGTGCGAATCGTCTCTCTCGTCGAATCAATCACGCCGCTCCATGTAATCGGGCGCGGATTCGGATTGCCGCGCTCGCGCACGAACAGGAAACACGGCAACGCGAAAAGCAGAAACGCGACGGCAATCAATGTAAAAAGAAGCGGCTTGTTTTCATTGCCGACGACATAGCCGATTGCCAAACCGACGAATGAACCGATGTAACCGATGGCGACGCCGATGCCGCCGATGCGCCCGCGATTCGCTTCCGTGCTTACTTCCGGCAGCATCGCGTCATAAAACTGCAAGCCCGCTTGATACGCGATGTTGGCGATGATGAAGCACACGGCGGTCGCATAGAACCCGACACGCGCGAGCAGACAGGTGAAGCCGATACAGATGAACGTACTCCAAATGAGAAACGGCATACGCCGACGCGCGCGGTCGGTCATCGCGCCGAGCGCGGGCGAGACGACGAAGATGATACCCATCGAAATCGCGGTGATGATGCCGTACACACGGTCGGCACTCTCCGCTCCCGTCGCATTGCGAACGTACAGGGAAAAGTAAAGCGAGACGATGCCGAGCGAGAAGATCGTGTTCGCTAAATCATAAAGCACCCAACCGACGATGGCGCGGCGTGTAATGACGTGTGGAGTTTGAACGGCGGAAGGTTGAGGCGTGGCGGCGGGCGGAGTGAGTTGTGACATGAAAATTACCGAACGTGGAATACAATCCACGCCTCAAGTTCGACGACGAATTTCAAGCGAGATTATCACCGACCCTCGAAGATAAAAGCCGCTTCACGACGCGACGATGGAACATAACGACGGACATCAGATGCTCGAATGAAGCGTAGCGGAAAGAGAGTCGTCTGCATTAACTTAATAGGTGTCCGTGGGTCATCTTTGCTTTAATTCTTATGGTGACGATGAAACATGCTGGCGACTGTGATGAGTCTCTAATGAACGGCAGTTGCGATGCCTTTAACAATCGTGCCGCATACCGCAGCCGGTGCTTTCGCTCAGATAATGAATACTCAAATGCCGTCGCTAATGAACGGCTCTACTATAAGTTCTTCGCTTGAGTAAAAGCCAGCATGTTCCATCCACCGGATGACTATTTTACTGCTGTGGAGGAACACATTGTGGAACACATAACACGCTTCGCCGCACTCATCGTTCGGGATCGTGCGAGGGAAAAATAAGTGCCATGATTCGACGTAGTATTTTGCCGTATCTGGCATGGATTATCGCTCTCGTCGCCACCGTGGGCAGCCTTTTCTTTAGCGAGGTGATGGGGTTGCCGCCGTGCGTTCTGTGCTGGTATCAGCGCATCGCCATGTACCCGCTCGTCCTTATCATCGGGAGCGGAATCATCACGCAAGACACACGGATGAAATTTTATGCCTTACCTCTTTGTGTTTGCGGGCTGGTTATTTCGATTTATCATAATCTGCTTTACTACGGCATACTTCCTGAAAGCATTATTCCATGCACCGCAGGCGTTTCATGTACTTCACGGCAAATAGAGTGGCTCGGCTTCATCACGATTCCGCTCATGGCATTGACCGCGTTCGGCTGTCTGGCTTTGTGCCTGATATTTTATAGAACCGGAATAGAGAGAAAGTGACATGCAAAAACAAATCAAGATCATGGTCTTAATCGTGGCGGTCGTCCTCGTCGCCGCTTTCGTGGGCGCGTCCTACTATCGAGAGTCGGTGCAAAGTGAACGGAAGCCTTCCGCATCAAGCGATAACCCGCTCGTTCGACCTGACAGCCCGACTTTGGGTTCGGCGGATGCCCCCGTCACCCTCGTCGAATTTTTAGACCCGGAATGCGAATCATGCCGTGAATTCAGTCCCCGGATTAAAAGGATTCTGAAGGAGTACGACGGCAAGCTTAGATTAGTGGTGAGATATATGCCGCTTCATCAAAACTCCGTCGCGGCGGCGATAGTGACGGAAGCGGCGGGTGAACAGGGGAAATACTGGGAGATGCAAGAGTTGCTGTTCCGGCGACAATCGGAATGGGGCGCGGGACACGGTTCACACACCGCGTCCGTGCAACACGCGCCGCCTCTTGCCCTGTTTGAAAGCTATGCCGTAGAACTCGGACTCGATGTGGGAAAACTACGGAACTCTATTACCCAAAACCGCCATGCACTAAAAGTTGATAGAGACAGAAAAGACGGTCAGAGCCTTGGCGTCACAAAAACCCCGACGTTCTTCGTCAACGGCAGAAGATTGGCACGCTTCAGCGAAGAAGACTTGAAATCTCTGATCAATGAAGAACTCGGAAATCTGCGCTGAGATGTGATCTGACGCTCGCCTCCGTTCGACACATAACCCTCATCGTCAAGCCGCTTAGGCGTCGAATCACCAACGCCGCCTCGCCTCACAACCTGACGATTTTCGCTTTCGCTTTTTTTCGCGCATCGCTCGTCATCGCGTTTCTCGTATCCACGATAAGTGAAGCAAGATTGCCGACGCGAACATAATCAACTTGGCTGTGGTCGGTGACAATCATGACGCAATCGCTTTCCGCGAGTGCTTCATCGGTAAGCTCGATTGATGACATCGGCGCGGGACAGCCTTTGGTGTGCGAATCTTCAAAATCGAGATACGGCACAAACGGATCGTGATACGAAACTTCCGCCCCCTTCGCCGTCAACAAATCAATAATCGCCAACGCGGGCGATTCGCGCATGTCGTTGACATCCTTCTTATACGCGACGCCCAACACCAACACGCGCGCCCCGTTGACCGACTTGCGATTGTCGTTCAAAGCGTCCGTCGCCAAACTCAAAACATGCTCCGGCATACGCGAGTTGACTTCTTCCGCGAGCGAGATAAAGCGCGAATCAAATCCGTGCTGACGCGCCTTCCATGAAAGATAGTGCGGGTCGAGCGGGATACAGTGTCCACCGATGCCGGGTCCCGGATAGAACGCCATGAAGCCGAACGGCTTGGTCGCCGCCGCGCGTATGACTTCCCAAGTGTCTATGTTCAGGGCGTAACAGAGGCGCGCCATTTCGTTCGCCATGCCGATATTGACGGCGCGGAAAGTGTTCTCTAAAAGCTTCGCCGCTTCCGCGACGCGCGCGCTTGAGACGGCGTGAACGTCTTTGACGATTTGCCCGTAGAGCAACGCGGCGACTTCAGCCGAATCATCGGAACAACCGCCGACGACTTTCGGAATGTTGTGCGTCTGAAATTGCGGGTTGCCGGGATCAACCCGTTCGGGTGAGAAGGCGAGCAGGAAATCTTCGTCTAATTTGAGTCCGGTTTCTTCGAGTATCGGCAGGAGAACTTCATCGGTCGTGCCGGGATAAGTCGTTGATTCAAGGATGACGAGCGTGCCGGGATGAAGGCTTTTTTTGATTTCGGCGGCGGCGGCGAGGATGTACGAGATGTCCGGCTCTTTGGTTTTTCGCAAAGGCGTCGGGACGCAAATGATAATCGCGTCGCACGTCGCAAGTTCCGAAAAATCAACGGTCGCGCGCAAGCGTCCGGCTTTGACAAGCTCCGCGACGTGCGACGACGGAACATCGGGGATATAAGAATCGCCCGCATTTATCGCGTCGGCTTTGCCCGTGTCAACCTCGAAGCCAAGCCCTGAAAAACCTTGCTGCGCGAACTCGACGACGAGCGGCAGACCGACGTAACCCAAGCCGATGACGCCGATGACCGCGCGACGTTCGTTGATTGCAGCGATGATGTTTTCTTTAATCATGTCCGTTCGTGTTTATAAAATTGCGTTCGTCAAAATGTGGTTTGAAAACTGCGGGAGGTATGTGAGGCGGTGTGATTCGCAAGAAGCGCAAAGCACTTGCTATTTACACTATGAGAGCCGCCCGCAGACTGTCAAGCAACACCTTTCGATTGCGGATTTGGGATTGCGGAATGCGGATTGAAGAACCGAAGCCTCACTTGCATTTTAATCGGCAATCCGAAATCCGCATTCCGCAATCACTTAACCCATTCGTCGGCAACACATGCTTCGACTTCAACCGGAACTTGTTTGACGAACTCCGCGCCCGCTTCGCACATCGCGCGCTTGACGATTTCCATCGTCGCATCGGCTTCGTCCGCGTCCACTTCGACGACGATTTCATCATGCACGATGTTGACGATGTTCGTAGATGTTCCGGCAATGCGGTCGTGAAGCAGACGCATCGCGCGTTTGAAAATGTCAGCCGCCGCGCCCTGAATCGGCATATTCTTGCCGTTGCGTTGCGCGAGCGAAGCGGCTTGTTTATCCGCCGGGTCGAAGGTGAAGCGGGCGAGGCGTCCCGCCATCGTGCGGGCTTCGCGCTCACGCAAGGCACTTTGCGCGGCGGCACGCAGCCAATCATTGAGG
>JBGTMR010000109.1:0-12948 GCA_041743485.1 Pyrinomonadaceae bacterium | reverse complement strand
TCGGCGGTCTGCTTGCTCGCCGTCGTGCCGTGTTCCGCGATAAAGAGCAGCGAATCGCGCACCCGATTGATGTCCCACACGACTTCGATGCGCGGGCTTGACTCCGCGACTTGGCGCAAAAAGCGGTTGTGATATTTCAGTTGTCGTGCGAGTTCGAGCCGTTCGCGTGAATCACTGTCCCACTTTCCCGTAGGTTGATACAAGCCGAGCGATGCGATTTGACCGAGTCTCGTCAACGTGCGCGCCGTGCCGGATTGCGTCGCGCGTCGCAATTCGATTTTGCGATTGCGACGAACTTCGGCAAGCAAGCCGTCGGGCTTACGCGCGTATTCAATCAGACGTTTGTATTGCGCGTGGGCGATGCGGGCTTCGTTGTTCGCATCGTTTTCCATAGGATTGAGCGATACGGTTTCAAGCCGCCGCGTGACATCCGCGCGCAAAGGTTCATCAAGCGTTGAATCGAGTGCCAGCACGAGTTTCAACTGCGAATAGGCGCGAAGGCGCGAAGGTTGATTGATGTCCGCCCCGCGCTGTCCGGTCGCAAAATCATAAACCGCGCGTCCCAAGAAGAACGACAAATCACCGAACACCGACACGGCGAGGACATTGCGCGCGACATCTTCAAGCACGCGCTTCGACATCTCGCGGCGTTTCGGATTGAAGCGGTCGCGGAAGTCAACCAGCATAATCGGAATCTTCGGGTGGTCGAAACCATAGAGCGCAAGCGGAATCATCTCCGCCGGACGCGCATCTTCGGCGTCGGATGAAACGCGCTCATGTTGTGCGTCGAAGTGCCACGTCGCGGTGTAGCCTTGATAGTTACGAAGACGTTTATCGGTGTAAGGATTATCGAAATTGAGAAAGCGTTTGTTGAAACGGCGTTTCGGGTTGGCGGCAAGTTCGTCCTGTCGCCCCCAGACGACGGCGTGCGTCGGTGTGCCGTCGGGCGTCGTGATGGGTTCAAAATATAAGCCTTCGGCTTCGGTGCGTTGACGCAGTAATTCCCAGTTTTGCCCGCGCGTGTATTCGGTGTTGTAAATCGCTCTGGCATGAACGCGCTGAAGGTTGATGTCGTCAATGATGCCGCCGAACGTCGTTTCGGCAAGCGACAGGCGCGCACTGATTTCATGGAGTTCAGTCGGAGTGAAAGCAGGGGCGGTGTTCCCTTGCGCTTCATACAGAGCGAGAACGGCGAGAGCGCGTATCAAGTGGGCTTTGCGATAATCGGAGATGTTACGGCGGTAAGAACGCGACGAAGCTTTGACGGCAAAGCCTTGCGAATCGAACACGAGGCTTTGCAGCGCAATCCACATAAAGCGTTGCCACACATCGCGGTCAGCCGCCGCTAAATCAATCACGGCGGGCGGCACACCTTTACCGGCGGATTTCTTATTGCCGAAGCGCGTGTAGAGAAACGGCGTCGCGGCGGCAAGGCGTTGTTTCATCGTCGGGCGCGTGTAAGTCAACATCCAGACTTGGCGCAACACGTCATTGGTCGGGTCACTGTCGCCTAGCGTGTCGCGCAATATCGAGACAAGCGGAACATCACCGTTTGAAGCGGGTGATGTGGCAAGAGATGACGAAGCAAAAGGCGAAGCGAGTGATGACAATGCAAGTGAGGGTGTAAGTGATGAATCGGGTGTGGACTGCTCATCATGCGTGCTGAAGACGGTCAGCAGTTCGGCTTCGCCGCCGACATCGGTGCGTTCGAGTTTGAATTTGGTGGCGGACTGTGGCGAACGAAAAAAGCCGTTTTGATTAAAGGTCGCGGGCGGTGCGTTCGTCGCCGGTTGTTGGGCGTGAAGCGTGGCGATTGGAGACAACCAGCCGAACACGAACAGCCAGAGTACGATTAAGGCACGGCTATGGTTCGGTAAGAAAGATGCATTGCCCTGTGAGATTTTCTGTCGTTGTATTGTCATGTTCACCCGCGCATTAAATGGAGCGCAGTAAAATAGTTGTCAGCTAAAAGCGTCAAACGACGCGAATTTATTGCACCGGATTTAATACTCTGTAAATTAAGTTATTTGACTTCTTTTGAATTGCCTCCAGCTTTAGCTGGAGGATAGTCAGTAACAACAATCCCGGCTTTAGCCAAATGATTCGGCTAAAGCCGGACATATTTGGGATTCTTGTCCACTAGCTGAAGCTAGTGGCAATTCATAAAAATAAAAGTCCAAAAACTTAATTTCCAATGTATTTAAGTGCGTCACAAAAATTTCGGCGCGGATTCAATGCTCAACCTACACACTATGAAAACATCGTGCCGCATAAAAAACCTGAAGGTTACTTGACGGTGCGCGAGGTGTCAAAAATCTTAACGGCGAAGCATTAACGACTGCGACATCGTGAAATGTGTGCGGGATACAATGCGACGAAAACTTAGCGGGAAGAAGTCGCGCCGTCAGCCGGACGCGCATTCGCGTTCGCGTTAGCCGGAGCGGGTTCGCCGGTGACACTCGCCGGAGTCGCCTGTTTATCGGCATCGCTTTCCGGTGAAGTCCATCCGGCTTGCTTGAGCGTCGGCACGGCGAAGCGCACCGGGACGGCGAGATTCGACGCCGTGTTTTCGGTAAAGACCGCGAAGTTGATGCCGATGACGCGATTCTGTATCCCGAACAGCGGCGCGCCCGAACCGCCTTCCGCCGTGCGCGCGTCATACACTATGCGGCGCGCGTGAAGGTCTGTAATCGTGCCGCGCGTCGTCAGCGGTGTGACGAGGCTACGTCCGGCGAGATGGTTGAGCAGTTTTTCCAGCGACGATGAATAGCGTGCGCGTGCGGCGCGGGATTCGTCATCGGGCAGCACGGCGAGCAATCTTTCGGGTCCTGAAGGGAAGCCCATCATCACGACTTCCGTACCGACGGCGGACTGCTTCGCATCCACGTCGAGCGGAAGCACGGGAATGTCTTTCGCAACTTCTGAATCGTCCATCGTACACACGGCGATGTCTTCGCGTGTCGAAGCTTGACGCAGACGAAGCGTGACGGGTGTGCGACGATTCGGAAAGTAAGCGACGAGTTTCGTTAAGCGCGGGCGACCGCCCGTGCTGCCCTGTAAGATTTGCGCGCGTTCATCCGCCGTCCAAGGTTCGGCAGCGACGTGGCGATTAGTTAAAATATAACCGTCGCCGACGTGAAAGCCTGTGCCGACGAAATCGAAATACGCGATGCTGCCCGAACCCGTAGCGGTGAGCGTCGCCCCGCCTCCGGCATCCAAGGGAAGCGGCACGCCTTCATCGTCGCGCTCAACGGCGGCGTAGCGCAGAGCCTTGCCGCTTTGCGTATCAACGAACATGTAAGTCCCGGAGATGAGACACACGCCGTTGCCGTAATCGCTAAAGACTTTGACGGCGGGCGAGAGCGCACTGCGAATCTGTTCGTTATTTTCGTCAATGCTCTGCATCATGTCGCCCGTCGTAGCGATACGGGCTTGCATCTGCGTCATCTGTTGATTGATGTCGTAAATCTGGTCACGGCTCTGTTTGACGGTGCGCTGCATCGCCGCGCCGAGATAGAAAACGCTGGTGACGAGTAGGGCGGCGATAAGGAAGATGCCGATTTTCGTGAGCGGGCTAATCTCACGCATCAATTCGCGCGTGAACTCGCGCAGGAAAACTTTGGCATCGTCGCGGCGCGCGGTTGCCGCCGACTCCAAAGTGGCGTTTTCAATAAACGGCGCGACGTAAGTATTCTGACGCGGAGCGACGAGCGTATTCGCGTTATTCTCGTTGGCGGAACGACGGACGACGGCGGTTTGCGTTGAAGTTAAAGGATAAAAACGGAAGACGAGGGCGAGTGAAGGGAAATGAATTTCGTCGGAATCTTTGATAATCAATTCGCCCGCATGTTCGCCCAATTCGGATGTCAGATGGTCGGCGACGAGAAGGCGTTGATTGAGCGTCAAGTCGGGTTGAGCATCGAAACGTGTGATGCGATATTCGCCGTTGAATCGTTCGAGTTCGAGCAAGGGTTGACCGGATGCGGAAAACGGGGCGGCGGAAGCGGGGCGCAAACGCAAATCGCAATCTTCATTAAAACCTATACGCACGCGCGACGCAGTGAAGACTTCCGTGTGTTTGTCGCCGTCGTATTCGTAATTTATTACCAAGCCGCTTGCCATATCAATCAAAGAAACGCTTTCGCTTCCAACCTTTCAAACTGATTCCCGAACCTAAGTACCAAAGCAGAAACATCTTATCTTAACGGTAAATCTCGCGCTGAAATAACCCCGCTTAGACGCGACGCGCGACGTGTGATGTTGCTTGCAAAAGTACAGCTTGTCTCCGCTTATCTTCATCGGCTTCAAGCAACATCAAAGAATCACTAAGGCATCTCTTGTTTCGTGTGTTGTGCCGGATGATTGTGGTACGAACACGCGGGGGTGTAAGTTCTCAAGCGTACCAATCCGTCATAAAAACCCGATGAACCTCTGGAGCAAAATCGTGAAGAATAAACCTAATAACAAACTTAATAAGTTGATGATGGCGATATTGATGTTGTGCGCCGTCGCTTCCAATATCGCGGCACAAACAACCGCGCCAGAGACAACCGACGCGCAAGAGACAAGCACACAAGGCATCATCGCTTCACCGAAGCAGTATGTTTTGGAACTTGCCGCCCCGAATCCCGTTTTGCGTTTGCGCGCGGCGGAGAATCTCGCGCGTGTCGCGTCGGTTGAAGAACGCCGCATCGTCGAAGGCTATCGTTTGCAGGAAAAAGATAAGCGCGTGCAACTCGCCCTTGATTGGGCGTTGTACCGCTTCGGCGATGAAACGAAATTGTTTCGCATCGTGTCCGCCCTCGATTCGACCGCGTTTCGTTCACAATCAATTTCGTACCTCTCACAACTCGACGCGCCCGAACCGCTCTACATGTTTCTCAATTCACCGAAGCGCAATGTCCGCATCGGCATACTAAACGCGCTCGGCAATATCGGCGACGCCGGAACATTCCCGCAACTCGAACCGCTCACACGAACTTCGGATAAGCGCACAGCCGAAGCCGCCAACGCCGCGACCAAACGCATCACCGAACGACTCGAAACCGAAACAGTCCATACACAAAACCCGACCGAAACGCGCCCGCGTCAAACAGGCAATCGCCGTGACGATGACGATGACGAACCGCCGATGCGATAGTTCATTCAAATTTTGATGCTCAACGCTTCAAGATAAACAACTGATGTCGGGCGTTTACCAAGCGACATTGAACCTCGAACTTTGAACATTGAATCTGAAACATGCTTTAGGCTAACCTGCCCGTCATGCACACCAACCTGCGTTCCTTCCTCGATGCGCTGCGCCGTGAAAACCAACTCGTTACCGTCGAAGCCGAAGTCAATCCGTATCTCGAAGTCGCTGAAATACATCGCCGCGTGATTGCCGAACAGGGCGCGGCACTTCTCTTTACCAACGTCAAAGGCAGCCGCTATCCCGTCGTCACCAACATGTTTGGCACGGCGCGACGCATCGAAATCGCGTTCGGACACAAGCCGCAACAACTCGTGCGCGATGCGGTTCATGCGTTCGAGAGTCTGCTTCCGCCGCGTCCCGCCGAACTGTGGAAGAATCGCGGTCTGGCTTTTGAAGCTTTGAAACTCGGTACGAGTCGCGTCAAGAATGCGCGCCGCGCTCCTGTGATGGAAGCCGTTGACCGTCCGGCGCGGCTCGATGAGTTGCCGATACTAACGACGTGGCAGGAGGACGGCGGAGCGTTCGTCACATTGCCTCTCGTCTATACGGAACACCCCGTGACGGGCAAGCACAACTTAGGCATGTACCGCGTTCAACGCCATGACACACAAACGACGGGGATGCACTGGCAGATTCACAAAGGCGGCGGCTTTCATTACACCGAAGCCGAAAAGATGAATCAGGCTTTGCCCGCGACCGTGTTCTTAGGCGGCGCGCCCGCGCTTATTTTGTCGGCAATCGCTCCGCTTCCCGAAGACGTGCCGGAACTTGTCTTGGCGAGTGTGCTGGCGGGCGAGCGCATCAAGGTTTATCAAGACGGAAGCGAGACGCCCGCGCGAAGGCTTATCGCGGAAGCCGAGTTTGCGATTGTCGGGCGCGTCCCGCCGCACACGCGTCGTCCCGAAGGCGCGTTCGGCGACCATTACGGTTATTACTCGCTCAAACACGATTACCCGATTTTACAAGTCGAAGCCGTGTATCACCGCAAGGACGCGATTTATCCGGCGACGGTGGTGGGCAAACCGCGTCAGGAAGATTTCTTCATCGGCGATTATTTACAGGAACTTTTGTCGCCGCTCTTTCCGCTTGTGATGCCGAGCGTCCGCGACTTGTGGAGTTACGGTGAGACGGGTTTTCATTCACTCGCGGCAGCAGTCGTGCGCGACAGATACAAACGCGAAGCCCTCGTTTCAGGATTCAGAATTTTGGGTGAAGGGCAATTATCACTCACCAAGTTTTTACTTCTGACCGACACGCCGCAAGATTTGCGCGACTTCCGAAAACTGTTTGAACACATACTCGCCCGCTTCCGTCCTGAAACCGATTTGTTCATCTTCTCGAATGTCGCTATGGACACGCTTGATTATTCAAGCGGCAAAATCAACGAAGGCAGCAAGGCGATGATGTTAGGTTTGGGCGACGCGATACGCGAACTGCCCCACGAGTTTCACGGCGACTTGCCGCGTGACATCAAACGGGTTGAAGTCTTTTGCGGCGGCTGTCTCGTCGTCGAAGGCGCGAGTTATGAAGATGACCCGCAACTCGCATCGCGCGTCGCCCGCGACACGAACGTCGCCGACTGGCAAGTCGTCGTCTTACATGACGATGCACAAGTCGCCAAATCCGCCGCCGATTTCCTGTGGGCGACATGGACGCGCTTCAACCCGGCATCCGACATTTACGCCCGCGACACCGAAGTCAAACAGCATCATCTCGTCTATTCATCACCCATCGTCATAGACGCCCGCATGAAGCCGCACTATCCAAAGGAACTCATCGTGCGCGACGATATTAAAGAGTTGGTTGATAATCGTTGGCGGGAGTATTTTGGGAAATGATGAACGATGAATGATAAGTGATGAGTAAAAGACTTATTCTCAACTCATTATTCATCACTCATCCTTCATCATTTATCTAAACTGTCCGAGATACCAATTCACCAAATCACTTCCGAAAAGCAGACTGATTATCGCGCCGATGCCGAGAAAGATGCCGAACGGAAGTTGCATTGATAAATCTCTTTTGCCGCTTCTGTACATGAACAGGATGCCACCAACCGCACCCGTCAAAAAGCCGATGAAGATAGTGACAAGCGTGAGCGTCCAACCGAGATACGCACCAACCATAAACATCATCTTTACATCGCCCAAGCCCATCGCATCAACACCGCGCAGACGCTTCCACAACCAACCGACCAGCCACAACGAACCGCCGCCGATGAGCGCACCGAGTAATGAGTTTGCCAGCGAATACACTTCAGTAAATTCGTAAAGCATAAACTCATTGTCCATCCATTCGACACCGTAAAGATTCGGCACAATCAACCTTACCAACACCGCGATGATGAAGCCCGGATAAGTGATTTTATTCGGCAGTATCATCAATTCCGCGTCAATGAAAATCAGCGCGAGAACTGCCGCGACGAAAATCAAATCAAACGGCAATGACAGCCACGCCCCGCGCGTCAGTACAACGTAAGTCGTGAGGGCAAACAGCATCGCGGTTAAAGCTTCGACCGCCGGATAACGCGATGAAATCGGTGCGCGACATTTACGACACCGACCGCCTAGAAGCAGATAACTCAAAACAGGAATGTTGTCGTAAAACTTAATCTCCACCTTGCACGACGGACAGCGCGAACGTGTGGACTCGAAGAAGATGCCGCGCGGAAGGCGGTAAATAACGACGTTGAGAAAGCTGCCGATAAGCCCGCCGAAGACGAGCGCGAACGCGATAAGCAACGGCAAGGGCAATAGTAAATCGCGGTCTATTCCGGCGGTGTTTCCGTTGAGGCTGGCTTGAAATATCAAGTGTGATGTTGTCTCCGATTGGAAGATTGGAAGGTTTATGAACGGAAGCGCGGTGAACCGCTTGCGCGTAAGCATCATAAAGGTTTGATGCGGATTATGAAAAGCGGAATGTCGCACGACGTAGTGAGAGGGCGACGGTGAACGAGCAAAGTTAAACGGAGGTAAGCAGAGGCATAACGGAGGTGAACGGAGAAAACCTTTCTCTTGTTCTTCCTCCGCTGACCTCCGTTATGCCTCCGTTCACCTCCGTTTTACTACCTTCCACAAATCACCCAGCCTTCACGTTTTCCGGTCAAAGCCCTTGTCCGATAGTTGCTTTTCCCACAGCAGCACGTTTTTCAAGAAAGCATGATGCGCGGCGAAGCGTGCGATTGAGTAACCCGCGAGACCGTCGCGCACGCCGAGTTTGAGAACATAACTGCGGAGAAACGCGAGCGGGGCGGCGGTGATTATCTTCAATGGTGAGGTGCGTTTGCCCTGCTCAAAAGCTTGTAGGGCGGCGAGTGGTGCATAGCGTTCGCCGATCATGCGGTGATGATGCGAGGCGTCCGGGATGCTGTAATGAAGGATGTCGCCGTCAAGATTTTCGATGCGCGTATGTGGATTCATCTTCACCGATTCGTGAACGTGCGCGCCTTGCCACGCTCCATTTGCGCGACGATAAAGACGCAACTGCCGGTCGGGATACCAACCGCCGCCGCGTATCCAACGATTCATGTAAAACGTGCGCCGCGCGATTGCGTAACCGTCGGCGCGTCGTGCGTTATCAACCTTTCGCAAAGCTTCGATTGAACCGCGCAACTCGTCGGAGACACGTTCATCCGCATCGAGACTGAAAACCCAATCATGCGCCGCGCACTCCACCGCAAACTGTTTCTGCTTCGCAAACCCCAACCACGCTTGCACGACGACACGCGCTCCGCATTCACGCGCAATCTCCCGTGTCCGGTCTGTTGATTCCGAATCCACGACGACGATTTCATCTGCCCACACGACGGACGCGCACGCCGCCGCGATATGTTCGGCTTCGTTGAAAGTGATAATGGTCGCGCTGATTTTCATAACGGATAATGAAAGCTTTTGTCTTTCACTATCCACTATCCACTATCCGTTAATCAATGAAGATGTTATTTGCCTGAAGCGTGGTCGAGGTCGCACGTTGAAGGCGGGCGAGGGCTTGGTTGTAATCGGTTTCGGCGCGTAGTTCGAGGTTGCGCGAATTGGCAAGCTGGTTTTCGCGCTGGAAGAGAAGGAACTGCGTCGAGCGTCCGTTCTCGAATAAGCGGCGTTCGCCTTCGAGTTGAAGTTCGGCGGCTTCGCGTGCGGTACGCGCGGTCAACACGCGGCGGCGCGCGGTTTCGACTTCTTGCGCCGAGTTACGCACTTCGGTTTCGATACTCTGTTCTTGCAATCTGGTTCGCGCGGCAATCTGTTCGCGTTGCGCGAGCGCGCCGCCGAGTTGAGCCTGCGCCGTCTGGTTGCGGAACGGTATTTCTATTCGCACGCCGACGGTAATCTGACGATTGTCAAAACCGAGCAGATTGCTGAAGCCGCGAAAGAAGCCGCCTTGAAGGTCGGGGTTGACACCCGAAGTCGGCGGTGTGACGTTCGGCGGGACGACCGGATTAAGACCCTGTGTTGCACGAAGGACGTTAATCTGTTCGAGCAGGAAAGCACTCGCGTCCGTCCCTGAATCGCCGATGATAATCGGTATCTGTCCTGTCGGAACGCCGGGAAACACGGGTTGATTGAGATTGCGGTTAACGAAGCTGCCCGCGAAACCTCCGGTCGCCACATTCGCTTGAAGGTCAATGCGCGGGCGCGTTTGGTTGCGAAAGAATTGTTGGTCAATCGCATTGATGTCGGTTTGCAAGCGCAGACGGCGCAACTCCGGGCGATTCTGTCTGGCTTCGGTAAGGGCGTCGTTAAGATTGACCGCCGTCGTATCGAGTGTCGGCTCATCGGTCGGTACAATCTGCGCTGACCACGCGGCATCGAGAGCGTCTTTTAACAAAAGTTGTTTGAGATTGTTTTCGGCGCGCGACACGTTCTGCGAAGCGACGAGTAGTTCCGTCTCGCGCGTCGAAAGTTCGGTTTGAACTTCGGCGCGGGCGAGCGGGGCGGCACTTCCGGCGGCAACGCGGGCTTCGGTTAAACGGAAATTCTCACGCGCGAGATTGACGTTGGCGATGCGATTCTGCTGGTCGCGCAGGGCAAAGACAATTTCCCAGTACGCCGATTGAACTTGCGAGATGACATCTATCACACGAAGGCGAAAGTCGGCGTCGGTCTGTTCGAGTCGCTTGCGCTGGATGCGTATGTCGCGGCGGAAGGCGTCAATCGAGCGGTCACGCCAGAGCGGTTGGTTGATGTTGACACCGAGATTCTGTTGATACTGGGGATTGAAAAGCGCGAGGTTGGAAGTCGTGCGCGACTGGTCGAAGAAAACATCATAGCGTCCGCCGCCGCGCGCAAACTGCTTCGTGACCTGCGGGATAAGAGAAAACGAAGTCGTGTTGATAACATCGGGATTCTCGCCCGCGAAGCCGGGTTGTGTGAACGGCGAGACGCGATTGGTTATCTGCGGCGTGACGGAGAAAATCGGGCGATACACCCCTTCGAGCGAGCGCAAGGTAAATTCGGCGACGCGCACATCGGCACGCGCGACATCAATGTCATTGTTGTTTTCAAGCGCGCGGCGAATCGCTTCGCTTAAAGACAGTGTGAGCATTTGATCGCTTGAAACTCCGAGTCGCGCCAGCGACGGCACGGGCGGCACAGAGCGCGGTGCGGGAAGTGTGAAAAGCGGGTTGCGCGCGGCGGGTGTGGGCGTCGTGGTTTGCTCCGGCGTTGCGGCGTCCTGCGCGGCTTCGGCGGCGGACGGAAGCGGCGTGGTCGTCGGCGTCGGCGTGGTCGTCGGTGTGGTCGTCGGTGTGGTTCGCGGGGCGGACGGTGTTTGAGTCGGCGACGGGGTTTGCGCCGATGTGTGTAGCACGCCGCATAAGATAAAGATGCCACAAAGAATTGCGATGCGAACGATGACTGCCGGTGTGCATTGATGGAATGCTTGTCTCAAAGCCGTGACTCCTTGTCGTCTAGGAAAACGTCGAAGATAAAAATTTGCTTGGTGAATTGATAATAAGGTGTCAATCAGAACACGAGTTACTACGTCGCTTCATCATTGTCAGTTTCAATAAACTTGCTTTCACGAACAGGCTTGAACCACGAGCGTGATGCTGCTGTCTGGAGACTTAACAAAATTGTCCCGTAGGGACTTGTGGGAATAGCCCAGCGATTTATCGCTGGGGATATTGTTAATCAAATTTCCAGTTCCGTAGGAACGGCTGAATGTGCGCGGCAAGTTCAGCCGTCCCTTACGGGACGCGGACGACTTTTAACGCCTTCCCAGCGATAAATCGCTGGGCTAAATTCAAGCGTCCCTGACGGGACGAAAAAGTGTCCAGACATCAGGGCGTGATGATGAAAGTTCGCTTGCTTGACAGTCGTGCGGCGGAAACATAATCTTTCGCTTCTTTCACAACAATACATATCCTAAGAGAAGGCAGGTGGGAAATGGGCATCAAAATCGGTATCAACGGCTTCGGGCGCATCGGGCGCAACGTATTACGGACGGCTCTCGGCGACGCGGATTTCGATTTCGTCGCGGTCAACGATTTAACCGACACCAAAACTCTCGCTCACTTGTTGAAATACGATTCGGTGCTTGGCAACCTAGATGAAGAAGTGACGGCGGGCGAAAATTCAATCAAAGTCGGCAAGGACGAGTTCAGAGTTTTCAGTGAGAAAGACCCGGCGGCGATTGATTGGGAATCGGTCGGAGCGGAGATTGTGGTTGAGTCCACGGGGCGTTTCACCAACGCCGAAGACGCCCGCAAACACCTTCGCGGCACAGTCAAGAAAGTCATCATCTCCGCCCCCGCGAAAAGCGAAGACATCACGATTGTCTTAGGTGTGAACGAAGACAAGTACGACGCATCGGCGCACCACATCATCTCGAACGCTTCATGCACGACGAACTGCCTCGCTCCCGTCGCCAAAGTCATACACGAAAAATTCGGCATCCAGTACGCGCAGATGACGACGATTCACTCGTACACCAACGACCAACAATTACTCGATTTGCCGCACAAAGATTTGCGTCGCGCGCGTGCCGCCGCCCTCTCTATGATTCCGACCTCAACGGGTGCGGCGAAAGCCGTCGCCCTCGTTTTGCCGGAACTCAAAGGCAAGTTTGACGGCATTTCGGTGCGCGTCCCGACGCCGAATGTCTCGCTGATTGACGTGGTGATTCAAGTCGAAAAAGAGACGACGACCGAAGAAGTCAATAACGCCTTGAAAGACGCGGCGCATGAACAGATGTCCGGCATCCTCGCTTATTCGGAAGAACCTTTGGTGTCGGTTGACTATCGCAAAAACCCGCACTCATCCATTGTTGACGCCGAATACACGAAAGTCATCGGCGGCAAACTCGTCAAAGTCCTCGCGTGGTACGACAACGAATGGGGCTACTCGTGCCGCGTCCGCGACCTCGTGAAGTTTGTTAGTAGGCAGTAAGCAGAGGGCAGTAGGCAGTAAGAAGGAAAACGGGTTTTTTTATGTTCATCGTGCATAACCTGAAGTCTAAATGTGCTAGGTTCTGCTGACATTTCATAAATTGCCACTAGCTTCAGCTAGTGGTCGAGTTGAGTAAAAGACATGGGCTTTAGCCCAACTTGAATACATTTCAATCATCCTTTTCGTGCGATTAGGACGCAAGCCGGAAGGAAACTTTCCGAAAACAGCATTCGGCTAAAGCCGCTTAATTTGTTAGCAATGTTGTCCACTAGCTTTAGCTAGTGGCAATTGAAAAACAAAATGTCAACAGAACCTAAGCCTCCACTCTCTGCCCACTGCTATCTTTCAACTACTTCACTGCCTACTGCC
>JBGTMR010000108.1:0-7938 GCA_041743485.1 Pyrinomonadaceae bacterium | reverse complement strand
AGGTCGCGGGATGTTCCCACATCGCGGTGTTCATCGCGGGGGCGACGATGACGGGGGCGGTCGCGGCGAGATAGGTCGAGGTGATGAAATCGTCGGCGATGCCGTTCGCAAACTTGGCGATGATGTTGGCGGTCGCGGGGGCGACGACGATTAAGTCAACCGATTGCGAAAACGTGATGTGGGCAATCGGGTCGGGATTGTCGGCGGCGTAATCGTCAACCAAAACGTGATGGTCGGAGAGGGCGCGAAAGGTGAGTGGCTGAACGAACTCGCACGCGCGCCGTGTCATCGCCACGCGGACGACGCACCCGGCTTTCTGCAAGCCGCGCAGCACGTCAATCGCCTTATAAGCCGCGATGCCGCCACTGACGCACAGGGCGACGCGCTTTCCGGTGAACGTATCTGATGTATTGCCAGCCATGATGTTTTCAGTTTAAGTGAAGTTGGTTCAACCGGACAACCGATGTGCTAAACTCCGCCCGTTTCCAACACGGTTGCCGAGTGTTTTGTTCGACCGTAATTTGAGATTTCAAACCTTAATCAACAGACATTAAGAACGCATGAAGTCAGACGTTTCAGCACAAAACGCGCAAGCCGACTTATTTGACGCGAAGCACGGCGCGACGATTGATGATGAGCAAGTCGTGTTGGTCGCTCTCGGTGAATTTCAGACGCGGGGCAAGGAACTTATCAATCGTCAATTGCCGATTGACCGTTTGCGCGGGGCGATGCGGCGCGCCGCCGAAGTTTTGAACACCGAAGAACTTTCCGACGAGCGTTTCGCGGCGGCACTCGAACGTCTCGGAGCGCACATCAAGCGCGTTCCGATATTCGTCGCCAAACATCCTTTTCGCGTCACCGTCGGCAGTGAACTCGCCGTTCGCGCCGCCGAAACTTTTGAGAAACTTACCGCTTCATCCGATTGAAATAAACTCGATAATGCCGACACTCGAATCAACCATCGGCGATGTGCCGACAACTGTCTTTGATGATTTATGGATGTATGTCGGACGTGTGCGCCCGCGCATCGAAGCGGCACTTGAGCATCATTTGCCGCTTGCCGCGATGCCTGCCGGAGCGGGATTTAATGCGGTTGTGCGCGATGCGGTGTTTCCCGGCGGGAAGCGTTTGCGCCCCGTGCTGGTGCTTCTCGGCGCGGAAGCAATCGGCGGTGATGCGGAGGATTTTCGGCTTGATGATTACCTTGCCGCCGCCGTCGCGGTTGAATACGTTCACACCAGTTCGCTTATCTTCGACGACTTGCCGTGCATGGATGATGCGCGCGAAAGGCGCGGGCAAACCGCGCTTCACGTTCGACACGGTGAAGCCCTCGCCGTGCTTGTCGGGCTGAATTTGATGAACGCGAGTTACGGCTTAATGTTCGATAAAGTGACGGCGGAAAATCGTGACCGCGCCATTGCCGCCCACGCCGAACTCGTACATTGCATAGGGGCGAGCGGCATGGTCGTCGGGCAGTCAATAGACCTCAATGCATCTGACCTATGTGGCGAATTGCGGCAACTGCGTAACCTGAAAACTTCCGCCCTGATGCGTCTCGCTCTCGTACTCGGCGCGACACTCGCGGGTGGCAATGAGCATCAGATCGCCGCGCTTTCAAAGTTTGCCGGAATGATCGGCGAGGCATATCAAATGCGCGACGACGTGCTTGATATGCAAGAGGATTTCGCGCTTGCCGTCGGCGGACGACGCGCGACGACGGGCGCGCTTGAGGACGGCGAAACCAAAGCGATGCGCGAAGTTGATGATTTAATTGACGAAGCCAAGAACTTATTGAATGAACGATTCGGAGATTCGCACGCCGTTCAAATGTTGTCGCTCACCGCCGATTATATCGCCCGCCGCAACGCATAAAAGCGACGCTTTGAAAACAATGTCGCAAACCTTACAAACCGATACTTCACAGAGTTTCAATTCGGCGGCGACGCTTCAACACGCTTATGAATACTGCCGTCTGACGGCGCGGACGCACGCGAAAAGTTTTTATTTCAGCGCGCAGTTTCTGCCGCGTCACAAGCGCAAGGCAATCTATGCGGTCTATGCTTTGTGTCGCCATGTTGATGACGCGGTTGATGAATTGAGCGAACCGACGGAAGCGGCGGGACGCCTCGCGGTCGCGCATTGGCAGGCGGAACTCAATCGGGTTTATAAGCATGAAGTTTCATCGCTTGATAGTGTTTCGCCCGTGATGCGCGCGTGGCGCGATATGCTTTCGCGTTACCCGATTCCGCAAGATTTACCGCTCGAACTGATGCGCGGCGTACTGATGGATACGCACATCAATCGCTATGCGACGTGGGAAGATTTGAAGTTGTACTGCTATCGCGTCGCTTCGACCGTCGGTTTGATGGTCACGGAAATCTTCGGCTATCAAAAAACCGAAACGCTTCACTACGCCGAAGCTTTAGGTTACGCGATGCAGTTGACCAACATCCTGCGCGACATCGGTGAGGATGCGAGGCTCGGACGCAACTACCTGCCGCAAGACGAGATGCACAAATTCGGTTATACGGAAGCGGCTTTGATGCGCGGCGAAATCAACGATGCGTTTCGCGGTTTGATGAAATTTGAAATAGAACGCGCCCGCGCTTTCTATCGTCAAGCGGAGCAGGGAATACCTTTGCTTGACCGTGATGCGCGCTTCACCGTGCTGCTTGCGGCGCGACTCTACTCACGCATTCTCGATTGTATCGAAGCCGCCGATTACGACGTATTCACACGCCGCGCGCACACGACATTCGCCGGTAAGTTACGCTCCGTACCACGCATCTGGCACGAAGCGCGAAAACTTTAAGTTTAGCTTTCAGGCTACATTCTGAATTTCAGATTTGAAACTTCAAATAATATGAACACTAACGAACATCGAAGACAATTCCTTATCAACGCGGCAATCGGCGTCGGAGCGGCGGCGACATCAAACACGGCTTCGGCGCAAAACACATCAACACCAAATGCCGCTTCAAGTGTCACTAATAATTCAACAAACCAAGCACGACAGAGCGCGACGCCGCCGTGTGCCGTCGCCAGTGGAAACGGTGTCGCGGCGGTGGCGAAAGCCGTCGAAGTGATGCGTAGCGGGGGCGACACGCTCGACGCCGCGATTGAAGGCGTGCGTATCGTCGAACTCGACCCGAAAGATAATTCGGTGGGTTACGGCGGCTTGCCCAACGAACGCGGCGATGTCGAACTCGATGCCAGCGTGATGCACGGCGCGACTCGCCGCGCCGGAGCAGTCGCATCGTTGCGCGGCGTCAAGACTCCGGCGGCAGTCGCCAAGCGCGTAATGGAAGCAACCGACCACTTGCTTATCGTCGGAAGCGGGGCGCGCGAATTTGCGACCGCGCACGGTTTCCCCGATGAGAACTTGTTGACCGAAGAATCGCGCATCGCGTGGATGCGTTGGAAAGAAAATCTGTCCGATACGGACAAGTGGGGTGTGAGTCCGATTCAGCCCGCACCCGCGTCGCCTGCCGGACAACGCATGATGCAACGGTCGAGTCGCGGGGCGGCTTTCGCGGCAGCCGAACAGTGGGCAAACGGCGACGCAAAGAAGCGCGACGATTTACTTCTGTGGGCGGATGAGGTTGCGCGTCGCCCGCCGACAGGTACGATTAACTTGCTCGCGCTTGACGCGGCGCGTGACATCAGCGGCGTCACGACGACGAGCGGTCTGGCGTGGAAACTTCCCGGTCGTGTCGGAGATTCGCCGCTCATCGGTTGTGGCTTGTACGTTGATAACGACACGGGGGCGGCGGGTTCGACGGGGCGCGGCGAAGAAGTGATGTACATAAACGGCGGACGCACCGTCGTTGAATATATGCGGCAGGGACGCCTCCCCGAACAGGCGTGCCTCGATGCGCTGAAGTTAATTACCGCACGGTATGGAAACGATTTGCAGAAATTGCGTGAAATAGATGTCAATTTTTACGCCGTCAACAAGAAAGGCGACTTTGCCGGAGCCGCGATTTGGAGCCACACCCTGACGGCGCGCGGTGAACGACGGCGACGACAGTTCGCGTTTGCCGATGCTTCGGGAGCGCGGTCGGTTGAAAGCGCGTATCTGTATGAACGGAAAGCCTGACAACCAGCTTAAAACATCGCTTTGAACGTAAATTAACGCAAATGTTTATTGACACTAGCCGCCGATTCGTGTAGAAAAGCACGGACATAAATGCTTGTTCGGGTTTATGCAAAAGCTTTCTTGGTATTTCTATTTGCGGGCGCGGTTTATTTCCGGGACGGAATCTCATTAAAGAGCGAGATTTTAGTCTGAACATTCCGCTACCAACGAATTTCAGCACGAAAATCGTGCCGTGCGCTCTAAAAACTTTCTGGTTCACTTCTTGCGGGAGGAAATTAATGATTAGCAAAAAATTACGCCGTTCGCCCATCGCGCTCGGTTTGGCGGCTGCGCTTCTGTCCATGTCTTCGATGGTCGGACTCGCGGCTCCTAAACAGGACGCGCTTGCCAAGCAATCAGGCGAACTCACAGCTTCTGGAAACGTCATGGTTGACGGCGCGAAAGCAATTTCGGGCGCAACCGTCTTCACTGAAAGCACAATTACGACGGCTGACAAGTCAAGCGCGATTGTCACCTTGCCGAACATCGGTCGCGTCGAATTGCTGCCGAATACAAGCCTGAAACTCGGCTTCAACGAAGCCGGAATCACGAGCAGCCTTGATGCCGGTCGTCTCATCGTCTCCACCAATCAAGGTGCGGCGGCGAGCATCGTTACCAAAGATGCGGCGGTGGTTGCCGAAAATACGCAACCCGCGTCGTTCACGGTTGACATCGAGTGTGGTAACACTCACGTTCAAACACGTACCGGAATAGTTGCGTTGCGTGAAGGCAGCGCGGCGAAGCAGATTGCCGCCGGACAAGATGCGACAGCCGGAGCAGCAGTTCCCGGAACACGCTGCACACGCTTGACCAACAATGCGGGCGGTGCCGGACTCGGCGCGTTGAGCGGCGGTGCTTTGGCAGCGTTGTTAATCGCGGCGGCGGGTGCGGTCGGTGCGGTTGTTTTTAGCGCGGTTAATAGCGGCAGCGATACCGAAGTCCGCACAGGCGGCGGTGTTATCATCGTCAGCCCCACATAAACCTTAAACTTCTAACTTAACTTTCAAGCCTTTGCGGGTCACGCCTCCTTAATCTTTGGTTAGCGTGACCCGCAAAACTTTTGTCCACTCGCTCTAACATCTCTAACCTTACATTTCTAATCCTAATTTCATGTCATTAACGGGAACTATTCTTGTCACCGGCGGCGCGGGTTTTATCGGTTCGCATATTGCCGCGCGCCTCGCCGCAAACGGTGCGCGTGTTCGCGTCATAGACGATTTGTCAACCGGACACAGGCACAATCTGGACGCGATAAAAGGCGACGTGGAATTTATCCATGCCAGCCTTAACGACGAAACTCAACTCAAACGCGCGCTTGATGGTGTAGAAATCGTGTTTCATCAAGCCGCGATTCCAAGCGTGCCGCGCTCAATCGCAAATCCGCTTGAGACGCATCGCGCGTGCGTGGATGCGACGTTTCAACTTTTGCTCGCGGCGCGCGATGCGGGAGTCAAACGACTTGTCTATGCCGCTTCGAGTTCGGCTTACGGCGACCAAGAAGCACCCGCCAAATCCGAAGATTTAACTCCGTCGCCGCTTTCGCCTTACGCGGTGGCGAAACTCGTTGGCGAATACTACTGTCAGGTTTGGACGCGCGTTTATAACTTCGAGACGGTGGCGATACGTTACTTCAACGTCTTCGGTCCCCGCCAAGACCCAAGTTCGCAATACTCCGGCGTCATCTCGCAATTTATCGCGCGTCTCTTGCGCGGCGAAACGCCGGTGATTTACGGCGACGGCGAACAATCGCGCGATTTTACGTTTGTCTCGAACGTTGTTGATGCCAATCTTCTGGCGGCGGAAAGTTCACGCGCGGTCGGGCAGGTGATTAACGTCGCGGTCGGGCAGCAAACTTCGCTGAATGAGTTGCTGGCGACGCTGAAAAAATTGATTGGACGCGAAGATATTAATGCCGAACACGTCGCCGGGCGGATAGGCGATGTGCGCCACAGTCTCGCCGACATCACACGCGCCCGCGAACTGCTCGGCTATGAACCGCAGATTGATTTTGAAGAAGGCTTACGCCAAACTATCGAATGGTTCAAGCATAGCCCTTATGCAACGTGAATCGTAATGTCGAATCGCGGTTGAAAACGCCACGTCCCTAAACATCGAACGCAAAAAGAAGGTCAACTTAAATTATCGTTGACCTTCTTTTCGCGTTCTGATTACTTCATCCGCGCTGAAAGCTTTTTAACCTTCGACCATCTTCCGCAAGCTTTCCGTATAAGGGGCGCGGGCGATTCCTTTATCGGTGATAATCGCGGCGACGAGTTTATTGGGCGTGACATCGAACGCCGGATTCTGGACGCCGACGCCTTCGGGAGCAAAGCGTTGTTCGCGTATGTGCGTCACTTCTCGCGCGTTGCGTTCTTCAATCGGGATTTCGTCGCCGGAAGCGAGGGCTAAATCAATCGTCGAGATGGGTGCGGCGACGTAGAAAGGGATGCCGTGTTCGCGCGCGAGGACGGCGACCATGTACGTTCCGATTTTGTTCGCGGTGTCGCCGTTGGCGGCGATGCGGTCAGCCCCTACGACGACCGCATCAACCTTGCCCTGTTTCATGACGTGTCCCGCCATGTTGTCGGTGATAATGGTCACGGGGATGTCGTCCTGCGCGAGTTCCCAAGCCGTCAGCCGCGTTCCTTGAAGGAACGGGCGCGTCTCGTCGGCGATGACGGCGATGCGCTTCCCTGCGTCACGCGCTCCGCGAATCACGCCGAGAGCCGTGCCGTAATCTCCTGCGGTGGCGAGCGCGCCCGCGTTGCAGTGAGTTAAAACGGTCGCCCCGTCATTGAGCAGTTCGCCGCCGAATTGACCGAGAGCGCGGTTCGCTTTGATGTCTTCGTCGTAAATTTTCTGTGCTTCTTCGATGAGCCTTTGTTTGATTGTTTCGACGCTGGAAGTTTCCGCGCGCGCGCGCCGGAACGCATCGCGCATACGCTCAATCGCCCAGAACAGATTGACCGCCGTCGGGCGTGTCTCGCTCATCACTTGGCACATATAATCGAAGTCTTGTTCGAGGTCGGTCGCATCAGTTCCGACAGCCTGTTTCGCGCCGAGTGCCAAGCCGAACGCCGCCGAAACACCGATGGCGGGCGCGCCGCGCACGACCATAGTTTTAATCGCGTCCGCGACTTCTTCATAAGAGCGCAGGGTAAGGTAAGTTACTTCGGTGGGCAGCACGCGCTGGTCAATCATGCGTACTCCGTCGTTTGTCCATTCGACTGTTTTAATCATTCGTGTGGTTTATATCCTTAGTCTTCGCGCAGGTTTCAGGCGCGTTCATTGGTTAGGGTTTTCTCATTTTCGCTTTGGTCTTATCTTTTTTTAATTTGAAATTTGAAATTTCAAATCTTGAATTTGAGAAAGTCTTATTGGTATTGAATGTGAACGGGCATATTAAGCAAACGAACGTGCGCGAGGCAAACATGGAAGCCGGAACAACGTGACTTCTCGCCGCCGGACATCACGTTACGCAAGCCTCAAACGCGAATGTTATACTTTGCCCAATCTCAAGCAATTCAAGTTCACACTCATCCGAATTTTACAAACATGGTCACTTCAAATTCTGCGTGGGAAACAATCATCGGCTTGGAAATCCACGCCCAACTAAGCACCGACACTAAAATCTTTTGCGCCTGTTCGACACAGACGGGCTGCGAACCGAACGCGAATACATGCCCCGTGTGTTTGGGTTTGCCCGGTGCGCTCCCCGTGTTAAATACGCGCGCGGTCGAACTCGCCGCCCGCGCCGCTCTCGCTCTGGGACTTAAAATCAACGAGCGTTCCGTGTTCGC
>JBGTMR010000107.1:0-8024 GCA_041743485.1 Pyrinomonadaceae bacterium | reverse complement strand
TACGCCGCGATGTACGGCGCGGATGATTTAAGCGAGAACAAAAATCCAAACGGAAACACTGATGTCGCTTGGGCGGGAGCGGCGCACATCAATAAAGTCTTTTTGTTCGGCGCGCCGAACGCCGGTTCGATGGACGCGCTGGCAACCTTGATTGACGGGTATTCGATTCGTGAAGGCTTGCGCCGCCGCGTCCCGCTTTTGCGAAACTTGAATCGTGAAGACGCTCTGACCGCCCCCGCGATTTTCCAACTTCTGCCGCATGAGGCGAGTGCCAAGTTTTTAGATGACAACTTAAAGCCGCTTGAAATTGATTTGTACGATTCGCAAACGTGGACGAAGTACGGTTGGAGCGCGTTCGCGGATGAAAATTACCGTCGTCGTTTCACTCAACAAAGATTGAATCGTCAAGCCGGAGTTGATGAAGGCAAGATTGAAAACCGAAAATTGAAAGGTGAACGTCGTAAGAAGAAAGACGATTCGCGCATCGGAGATGCAGTTGAAAGCGATACGAATTTGGGGCAAACATCTTCACCGGAAATGGCGGCGGGTTCGTCTCTGAAAACTTTGGATGAATACTTCGCGGCGGCACTCAATCGCGCCAAGCAATTTCATCAAGCCCTTGACGCCCCCGTCGCAAACGAAGCACCCGTCAAGTTTTACCTGTTCGGCGGCGACTGTGAAGAAACGCTTTCCACCGTCATCATCACGCGCGACAAGCAAGGCGCATTCTCCACGCTCATCGAACCGCGCAAACTAAAACTCGCGGACGGGCGCGAACTCTCACGCCGCGAAGTCACGCGCCTGATGTACGAACCCGGCGACGGGCGCGTCACACGCGACTCTCTGCTAAGTCTGACGAACAAAAGCGCGGCGTTCACCAACCTCTACACCGTCTTCGCCTGTGACCTTCACAGCGACGTACAGAAAAACCTTATCCTGCAAGACAATGCGTTGACGGTGATTTTGCGTGAAGCTGTGGAATAAGAAAAGATTTTATGTTGCGGAAGTTTGCCGCGTGTAGGCATCTCTTATCGCTTGCAGTAGTTCATTCGGGCGGTGCTCGTATTTCACGAACTCTTGGATGTTTTCTTTCTTGATATGAAGTTGTCCTTCGCCGATGTTGCCTCTGTGCTGTCCGACTGAATAGTAACGATTTGCCGCTACCTCACGCGAAGTCAAAATCCAATATCTGATGACATCGCGCCAGACCCCAATCCACACAAATACATCGCAGCAAGCGGGTTTGATTTGCTGGAAATTCATATCGAACTGTTTGGTTGAGTCGAAAGCTAAGGCTTTAACGTACAACGGTTCGTCAGTGCGGAAAGCTACTGCCCGCGAAGCCTTGACTTCGATTCGTATATTTCCGTCAAGCAAAAAATCGTATTGCCCTTTGTAGTTTGCTTCGAGCAATCGCGTCGGTTTCACTAAATCGGGAGCCAATTCTTTGAGATGTCCTTGCGCCCATAATTCGCCAAAGCCGCGCGGCGCGCTGATTTCAAAAATAGGCAAATACAGATTGCGGGCGATATATTCATCACGCAAAATATAATACTCGTCGAGCGTCAAAACATCCCTACCGAGTAAAGTTGAAATCACATACTCGTATTCATTAAACGGATAAACCGAGATGATATTGTCGAGTCCTAACCTGAATTCATCGGCATCGCTGAGGCGTGAAAGCAACCGTTCAAGTTCCGCTTGTAGTTTTTCCATTTGTAAATAAATCGTTTTGCAGTAGAGGTTGATAGTGAGTGTCAGTGCTTGGTGAATCGAAAGCCGAAACGCCTGATTCTAGTTCAAACGGATGTCCGTTTTGCCAGCCTAACTTTCGTAAGTTTCTATATCGCTCAAGTCTGCGAATTGTGATTTCACAAAACACGGGGTCAATGTCTGCGGTAAAGCATCTGCGACCCAAAATTTCAGCCGCGAGTAGCGTCGTACCGGAATGAGCGAAGAAATCAAGGATTAAATCATCGGTGTTTGAACTCGCCCTGATAATTCGTTCAATGCACTTGAGCGGCTTTTGCGCGTAACAGCCGGAAACGTTTTCTTCCATTCTGTAAAAGACTTGCTGTACATCAACCCACACATTTCCGGCGCGTATGTTCTCGGATTTGCCTCGCTCCGTATTCTCCGTTAAAGCACCGTTCACTTGCTTGTAATAGCCGCGCAAGATTTTCGGAATGTCCGTGTACTCCGCTTCGATATTGAAAGTCGGGTTGCCTTTTGTGTAGTAAAGCAGTTCTTGCCTGACCGCCATCCAATTTTTCTGCGTGCCGTAACCGCGCTGGTTTCTCATCGTGATAAAGCTGCGTGATTTCATATTAAAGTTCACACAAAAGTCACGCATCAAAATCATAAAATCCGGCAGAGGTTGAAAGCCGTTGTTTTGGTCAGCACCAAGCCATATATAAAGTGAACTATCGGTGTGCATGACGCCGAGACTGTTTTCAATCCAACGCTTGCACCAGCACATGAAATCTTCAACGCCGGTTTCTTGAAAAGCGATTAAGTTATAAGGCGGGTCTTGAATCGCCAACTGCGCTTGCTCATGGTTTAGCAAAGCGAGAACCGCCTGATTGTCGGTCGCGTCAAGGCACGCGACTTTGTGTTTTCCTTGCGGGTCAGTCCATGTCTCCCCTTTTTGCAAACGGCAATGCGGAAGAATCTGCTCGCGTATTTTCGGCTCAATATCTAATCTTGGAAGTGGATTATTTTTCATAGTGCGGCGTCGCTTCCATTATCAAAGTCTTTAAGTTTTCAATCACATCAGTTAATTCAACGTCGCTTGATTGTTTGGTTTGGCGATTGAACAGTTCGACTTTGCCTTCAGTTAGTTTCTTGCCGATGGTGACGCGGTAAGGGATGCCGATGAGTTCGGCGTCTTTGAATTTGACTCCGGGGCGTTCGTCGCGGTCATCAAGCAGGGTGTCAATTCCGGCTTGTGTGAGTTCACGGTAAAGATTTTCCCCGACGGTTTTTAAGGCTTCGTCTTTGATGTTGGTGATGGTGACGACGCAGGTGAACGGGGCGATGGAGACGGGGAAGATGATGCCGTTTTCGTCGTGGTGAAGTTCGATGGCGGCGGCGAGGATGCGTTCGATGCCGATGCCGTAACTGCCCATAACTATCGGCGTCGGTTTGCCGTCTTGATTCAGAACCGTGGCGTTCATCGCTTCGGAATACTTTGTGCCGAGTTTGAAGATGTGACCGATTTCTAAGGCTTTGAAAACTTCGAGCGGTTGATTGCAGGTCGGGCAGCCTTCGCCGTTTTTGACGGTGCGAAGGTCAATCCATTTATCAACTTCGATGTCGCGGGTTATGTCCACGCCGCGCAAGTGATGTTCGTGTTTGTTCGCGCCCGTCGTCATGTTGCGACGGTCTTTAAGGGCGATGTCGGCGAAGATTTTTATCTGTTGATTGGCTTGCTTCGCGTGTTGTTTCGCCCCGACTCCGCCGAGACTTCCGGGCAGCGCGCCGAGCAGGGAATTTATTTCGTCGGGTTGCGCGGGTCTGAGGTCGGTCGCGGAGAGCGTGTCAATCAGTTTCTGTTCTTGCAGTTCATGGTCGCCGCGAATTAAGGCGAGAACGAATTGCGATTCGCCGCTTGAACACGTCGCGTGATAGACAAGGGTTTTGATTTGATGAGTCGCTAACGCACCGCCCTCAAATGTGGTTAAATCTTCAATCGTCCGCACGCCGGGAGTCGGAAATTCCTGCGGTTCGTCCAAGCTTTGTTCGTCTTCAATCACAGGAACCTGTGAAGTCGCTTTCTCCAAGTTGGCGGCGTAACCGCACGCCGCGCACGCCGCGACCATATCTTCTCCGGCATCGGTTTTAACCATAAACTCGTTCGACGCGGAGCCGCCCATCGCACCCGATGAAGCTTCGACAATGACAAATTTTAATCCGCAACGGGTGAAGATTTTTTCGTAAGCGGCGCGTTCATCGTTAAATGATTTGTCGAGTCCGT
Organism: Pyrinomonadaceae bacterium; assembly: GCA_041743485.1. GTDB lineage: Bacteria > Acidobacteriota > Blastocatellia > Pyrinomonadales > Pyrinomonadaceae > JANDLT01. The sequence continues at coordinate 4,048 of JBGTMR010000107.1, read as the reverse complement.
CGGCGTCAACGTCAAACGAATAAGCGTCTTTCATCGTGAATTGACGGACGCGCAAGAGTCCCGATTTCGGGCGCGGTTCGTCGCGGAACTTGGTTTGAATCTGATACCAAGTTTGCGGCAACTGTTTATATGAACGAATCTCGCCGCGCGCGATTGAAGTGAATACTTCTTCGTGCGTCATCGCCAAGCAGAGGTCTGCGCCTTTGCGGTCTGTGAGGCGAAACATGTTGTCGCCCATGACCGACCAACGCCCGGATTCTTCCCATACTTCGCGCGGATTTAAGGCGGGTAAGAAAAATTCTTGACCGCCGATTGCGTTCATTTCTTGACGAACGATGTCGGTGATTTTGAGAATCGAGCGTTGCGCGAGCGGAAGATACGAGTAGATTCCGGCGGCGAGTTGGCGCACGAATCCGGCGCGTAACAGAAGGCGGTGCGATGTGACTTCGGCGTCAGCCGGATTGTCGCGGAGTGTCGGGGTGAAAAGTTGTGACCAGCGCATGAGTGTTTTGGTTGAGCTAAAGTTTGGTTGATAGAGCGTGTCGTTGAAGTCTATTTTAACCACAGAGACACAGAGTTTGCACAGAGGTTGCACAGAGAGTTTAAGTTCTTGGTTGAAAGTTTCATTCGCGTTCTCGCGGCGTGATATAACATCGTTTCATCGTTAAAACAGCACGCCGAAGTTTAAGGAGAAACATAAGTGTCACAAGAGAATCGCCAAGCCGCATTATCGGAAGTTGACGGGCTTATCGCGGAAGCCGTCGGGAACGAAGTCGCGCGTCAGGAAGAAGGATTGGAACTCATCGCATCGGAGAACTTCGTCAGTGAAGCCGTACTTGAAGCGGCGGGTTCGGTCTTTACGAACAAGTACGCCGAAGGTTATCCGGGCAAGCGTTATTACGGCGGGTGCGAGTTTTCCGACGTGGTTGAGCAAGCCGCGATTGACCGGGCGAAACGGTTGTTCGATGCCGAACACGCCAACGTCCAACCGCATAGCGGAGCGCAGGCGAACATGGCGGTATTTTTGTCAGCCCTTGAACACGGCGACCAGATTTTAGGGATGAACCTTTCGCACGGCGGACACTTGACGCACGGGCATCCGCTCAACTTTTCCGGGATGAATTACAAGGTCGCGGATTACGGCGTTAATAAGGAAACGGAGCTGATTGATTACGATGAATTGCAGCGCAAAGCGGAAGAAGTGAAGCCGAAACTCATCATCTGCGGAGCATCGGCTTACGCGCGCATTATTGATTTCGCGCGCATCGGTGAAATCGCAAAGTCCGTCGGGGCGCGTGTCCATGCCGACATCGCGCACATCGCCGGACTCGTCGCCACAGGCTTGCATCCGTCGCCTGTACCGCACGCCGAGTTTGTGACGACGACGACGCACAAGACTTTGCGAGGTCCGAGGGGCGGACTTGTTTTGTGTCGCACGGCGGACGCGAAAGAGATTGATAAGAAAGTTTTCCCCGGCGTGCAGGGCGGACCTCTCGTCCATATCATCGCCGCGAAAGCCGTCGCGTTCGGTGAAGCTTTGCAAGCCGATTTCAAGATTTATCAGCAACAGGTTTTAGCGAACGCGCGAACTCTGGCGGAGGGTTTGAAGGACGCGGGCTTTCGTATCGTATCGGGCGGGACGGACAATCACATCGTGCTGCTCGACGTGTTTATGAACGGGCAGGGCATCACCGGCAAAGTCGCGGAAAAAGCTTTGGAAGCGGCGCACATCACGGTCAATAAAAACACGATTCCCTTCGATACCAACTCGCCGTTTGTCGCTTCAGGCATACGACTCGGAACACCCGCCCTCACGACACGCGGAATGCGCGAAACGGAGATGCGCGAAGTCGCCACGCTCATCGCGGCGGTACTGCATGAGCCGGAATCGGAAGCGGTAAGAAAACGTGTGAGTCGGGAAGTTAAAGAGTTGAGTGCGCGTTTTCCGTTATATCCGAAGCGGTATCAGAAGCGGGAAGCGGCGGAAGGTGTGAGCGCGGATTAGTCGGGCTAAAAGATGTCACGCACATACACGGATTTGCTGTCCCATGTCATCTTCAGTACGAAGCATCGTCAAGCGTTAATCGGCGATGATGTGCAGGTGAATCTTTACAATTACATCGGCGGGATTGTGCGCGAATATGGCAGAACATTGCACGGCATCGGCGGAGTTAGTGACCACGTTCATCTGTTAATCAATCTGCCGCCGAATGTTTTGCTGTCCGACTTGGTGAAGAATGTTAAAACGGGTTCGACGAAGTGGATGAAAGAACGCGGGTGCGAATTTGCTTGGCAGAACGGATACGCGGCGTTTAGCGTGAGTCAATCAAATAAGCTGGATGTCTTGCGCTATATCAACAATCAAAAAGAGCATCATCACAACCGCACGTTTCAAGAAGAATACATCTTGCTTTTGCGTAAGCACGGGATTGATTATGACGAGCGTTATGTTTTCGATAGCGAGTAAAGTTTTCAGCTACGGAGTAGCGATAGTCGGTAGCCCACAGTGGAGGCGAAATGAAATGTAGCCGTAACTGTGGGTCAAAGTTAAAAAAGATTTCGAGCTACGGAGTAGCGTAAGAAACCGTGCAATGATGAACATAACCCTAATTTGATAACGATAGTGTTTGCTGTAGAACCGTCTTACGCTGCTGCCGCAGCTTGGAATCTTTTTTTGACGTTTAACCCACAGCTACGCTTGCTTCACTTCGTTACGCTTCGCTTGCTGTGGGCTACCAACTCGTGCTGCTCCGCAGCAAGGTAAATTTGCGAACCCTTCACTTATGCTATCAACTTGCTTAGGCATCCAACGCGCTTTTGGCTTAATTCGTATCGAACGAATCTTTAACCTGTAACTTTCATGCAAGAAATCTTCGGCACAAAAGGTCTTATCTCGCGCGCGCATCCCGATTATGAATATCGCGCGGGGCAGGTGGCGATGGCGGAAGCGTGCTTGCGGGCGTTTGAGGAGCGGCGGCATTTAATCGTCGAGGCGGGGACGGGGACGGGGAAGACTCTGGCGTATCTCGTTCCGGCGGTGGCGGCGGCGACTTCGCGCGGTGAGCGTGTGATTATTTCGACGGGGACGAAGGCTTTGCAAGAACAGTTGATGGGGAAGGATGTGCCGTTCTTGCAGAATGTTTTGCCGCGTAAGTTTTCCGCCGCTTATATGAAAGGGCGCAGTAATTATGCGTGCTTGCGGCGCATCAAGACGGCGGAAACGACTGCGACGCTTGAGTTTTATGATGAAGTTGATTACTTCGACCAAGTGCGGAGGTGGGCGCGACGGTCGGTGACGGGCGACCGCGCGGAGTTGACCGAGTTGCCGGAAAATCTTTCTTTCTGGCGTCACATTGATGCGCGTTCGGAGATATGCACGGGGCAGAAGTGCGCGGATTACGATGCGTGCTTTATCACGAAGATGCGGCAGAGGGCGCAGGATGCCGACATCGTGATTGTCAATCATCATCTGTTCTTCGCGGATTTAGCGATTCGCGGCAGTGAGTTCGGGCAGGTGTTGCCGGATTACGGAGCGGTGATTTTTGATGAAGCCCATTTGATTGAAGACATCGCGGCGGAATACTTCGGTTCGCAGGTCTCGAATTTTCAGGTCGAAGACATTTTGCGTGACGTGGAAAATCTGGCGTTGAACGATGTCGGGGCGGTCAGGGAATTGGGGCGTGCGTGTTCGCGTGTCGGAAAGTACGCCGATAATTTTTGGATGGGGTTTCGTGAAGGGCGCGCGGATGAAGGGCGTTCACCGATTGTGCCGGGTACGTTCGCGCGCAAAAACCGGAGCGGCGAAATTGAGACGACACCTTTGGGTGAACTGTATCTGGCGATGGACGGCGCGCTCAACCGGATTGAAACGACGCTCGACGCCTTGAAAGAACAGACGCCGGAGACGGAGAACATGGTGCGGCGCGTGCGCGAAGTGCGTTTCAGTTTGGAGTTTATCGTCGCTGGTGATGATAAAGGTTTCGTGTACTGGCTTGAGCGACGCGGGCGCGGTGTGTTCATACGCGCATCGCCGATTGATATGTCGGGC
>JBGTMR010000106.1:0-18261 GCA_041743485.1 Pyrinomonadaceae bacterium | reverse complement strand
TGATGCGTGAACTCAAAATGTGAATCGAAATTTGCGATGATTTAGGAGAACGCAAGACGTAAAAGAGATTTCCGCACCGGATATTTATAAGCTCGGCGATGCTATCACGCGCCGCCGCGAAAACAGAAGCAGAGCCGCTTGTTAGCTCTCGCGCAAGCTTATGTTAGAGAAAATGGAAGACGGCGATGTATTTTAGCCGCGTTGTCAAGAGAGATTGTTGTGTTATAAATGCGCGCAAGTGATGTTATGAAGCGAAAACAACTTCGCCGCCACGTGTTCTTAAATGATGACCCGGCGAGAATCAAGTATGGCGCGGCATTGAACTTTTACCCAGTGGAAGCCGCCGCTATATTTGCCGAACTTCGCGCGGCGGGTGTGAACATAGTCACCACTCGTAAAGCACTTGCTTATGACCCTGAACAGGGGCGACCCGGAACGCTTATCTTTGATTCGGAAGCCTCCTTAGCTGCTCTTAGACATGAAACGCAGCATTTCAGAGATAACCGCGATTTAGGCTTTCCTTCCTTATCCTATTTCCTAAAATCAAAGGAACTGTTTTGGCGCATGGAATTTCGGGCGTATCTTGCCGAATTAAGTTTCGCACGTGAAGTAAAAGATTTTGACTTGGGACGCGATATACTCGAAAATGCACGCCGGAGAAAACGAGAAATTGACGGTGAATCGCCATGAAACACTTAGCTAAAATCAGCAACGAAGTCACAGTGGATGAAAGGGCGCGCATGGCTAAAAGTGAAACGTTGGAAGTAATTTACGCGCTTCATGACACCTCAATCATCAACCGCGCCAACGCCATAGATGAGTTGGTACAACGCTCAAAGGAAAAAGATTCTACGCCGTTGCTCAACCTTGTCGAGCAAGCCATCCAAGAGCGACGCAACAAGCGCGCAATGCTTTTCGGTGCGATGAGCGTTTCGATGTACGGCATCGCACGCTTATGTGCTTCGCCTAACGAACGGGTACGCGCAGTAGGAGAAGAATTGAAACGAACGCTGCCGCACGATAAAAAGCGAAGCGTTGAGCGTCTCCTTCAATCCGAACTCATCGCCGCCTGAAAGCTGTATCGGTCAAAACTCAACACGCCTTATCATTTCCGGTGTGACCAGCAAATCAAACTCCGCGCGCCTGATGATTGTCGCGGGCGAGGCTTCCGGCTTCTCACACGCCGCGCGGCTCATCGAAGCTTTGCGCCGCCACTCGCCGGAAACGACGTTCGAGTTTTTCGGGGCGACCGGAAAACCGATGCGCGATGCGGGAATCGAAACCGTCGCCCAAATGGACGACATGGCGCGCGTCGGGTTAATCGAAGTCGGGCGCATCATCAATCGTTACTGGCAGGTTTATCAACAACTTCAAAAAGTCGCCGCCGAACGCCGCCCCGATGCGTGCATCCTCGTTGACTTCCCGGAATTCAATTTACGACTCGCCCGCAAGCTTCATCAACAAAATCTCAAAGTCATTTACTACATCAGCCCGCAACTCTGGGCGTGGCGGAAAAGGCGCGTCCGCATTGTGCGCGACCACGTTGATTTACTGCTTTCGATTTTGCCGTTTGAAGTTGAATGGTACGCCGCTCACGATGTGCATCACGTCAACTACATCGGCAATCCGCTCACGGGAGAAGTTCACCGCACGCTCACGCCGGAAGAGTTTTGTCTCAAACACAATCTTCATTTCTTTCATCCGATGATCAGTTTGCTTCCCGGCAGCCGCCGCCAAGAACTGACGCGCCATCTACCTTTGATGATTGAAGCCGCGAAGCTTTTACTAACCTCACACGCAAACGCGCAATTCGTCGTCGCCCTCGCCCCGAACCGCGACACATCCGAACTCGCATCACAACTGAAACTCAATCCGACGCTCGCCGCACGCTTTCGCTTTGTTCACGGCGAGACATACGACGCCCTCGCCGCATCCGACGCCGCCGCCGTCGCTTCGGGTACGGCGACGCTCGAAGCCGCCATCATCGGCACGCCGCTCGTCGTCGTCTATCGTGAATCGGCACTAAACTGGCACACGCTCGGACGCCTGATTGATGTCGAACACTTCGGACTCGTCAACCTCGTCGCCGGAAAGCGTCTCGCTCCCGAACTCATCCAACACGACTTCACACCTGAACGCCTCGCACGCGAACTCGCTTTACTTCTCAAGCCTTCACACAACGCCCACACACGCGCGCAACTTCGCGCGGCAATCGCTCGCTTGGGAAGCGGCGGCGCATCGGAACGCGCCGCCGAAATCATCATCGAACATTTGCAAAAGTGGCGTCAGTCCGTTTGAAAATTCGATCTGTTTTCGAGTTCCCTAACCTGTCGTCGCAATCTTTCCAACTCCTCGCGCATCTGCGGCAAGCGTCCCATCGCCGCGTTGATGCGTTTGTATTCTTCAAGTGGGCGCACCGGCACGCCCCAGTAAACCTTACCCCCGCCGCGCACGATTTTACCGGGCAGCACGCCCGCCTTCGAGCCGATAATCGCGCCGCGCTCCACCCGCGCGTGGTCGCCGAAGCCGACTTGCCCGCCGATGACGGCATCGTCTTCAATCACACAACTTCCCGATATTCCGGTTTGCGCCGCGATGACGACCTGATTGCCAATCGTCACGTTGTGACCAATTTGGACGAGGTTATCTATCTTCGTTCCCGTGCCGATGCGCGTCTCGCCCAACGCACCACGATCAATGCACGTCTGCGCCCCAATCTCTACGTCGTCTTCGATTACGACCGTTCCGATTTGCGGAAACTTGACGTAAGTTTCAGTGTCGCGCACATAACCGAATCCGTCCGCACCGATGACCGCTCCGGCATGAAGCACGACGTTATCGCCAAGCGTCACGTTGTCATAAATCACGACGCGCGGATGTATCACACACTCGCGCCCAATCGTCACGTTGTCACCGAGACAGACGCCCGCGTGAATCTGTGACCCTTGACCGATGCGTGTGTTCGCCCCCGTGACGACGTGGGCAGCGATATAAACATCATCCGCGATGTTTGCGTCCGGGGCGATGTGCGCCGTCGGGTGAACGCTCGCGGCGAACGTCCGGCGCGGGTGAAGCACGGCGGCGATGCGCGCGAAAGCGAGTTTCGGATTTGCGACTTTCATCACGCACACACCGTCAATTTCATGCTCCGGCTTGATGATGACGCATGAAGCGTGTGTCTCGCGTACCGTCTCAAGCAGCTTCGCGTCTTCGATGAAGGTGATTGCGCCCGGCGACGTGCCGCGCATCGTTTCGGCAAACGCCGCGACGCGGTTGATGACGGTGGAAGCATCGCCGCGCACCTCTCCATTAACAAGGCTTGCCAACTCCGCGACGGTTTTCGGATTCAAAGTTTGGTTCATAATTTCGGTGCTGTTCGTCTTTCGGTGAAGGTGTTATTGCCCGTCGGCGTTGTCCCGCGCGCGGCTTTAACCTTGCTATATCTTCAAGCCCATCGGTATCATGTCGCGCTGCAACGATTTAGCGATTTAATGACGGCTTTTATTCGGCTTAAACGCGAGTTTTTATTCGAGGCAGTATATTTTATTTTCATATCGTTTTTACTTTACGTTCAACTTCCGGCGATGATGTTTGTCGTCAAAACCTTTAAGCCAGCAATTTTTAAGGAGATTAACCCGACGTGTTCAGTGACCAATTCCGGCGCAACGAAGCTTTGAAAGGGAAATTTAGCGGTGTCAAAACTTCGACGCTCGTTTCAAACATTTCCGATACCGCGTGGAAACTTTTTCAGGCTGTCAATACACGCCTACCCGAAGGCGCGAGCGTTCACCCAAAATGGGCAGCCGAACCGTTGCTTAAATCTTACGAACGCACCGCGCCGCCGCTCGGTTTTCCACGCGAAACCGATTCGCTTTGCCCGCGTTGCGTCAAAGAAGTTCGTGACGGCGTGATTAAAGGCGATGTGTCTTTGGAGACTTTGAAAGATACGCATCCCGGCGAAATCAAAGCCCAAATCGTCGAAGATAACGGGCGCATCGTGATGAAGAAAACGTGTCCGCTTCACGGCGATTTTGAAGACGTGATGGCGACCGACCCGCAGTTTCTCGCGCGCATCGAATCGCTGTTTTTCGGGCGTGACTTTCGCGCCGCCGAAGACGCGCACGTTCATCATCACGGCACATCCGACATCAAGTTCGGACGCGGCGCGGTTTTAACCGTTGACCTCACGAATCGCTGCAACATGATGTGCAATCCGTGCTTCATGGACGCCAATCAAGTCGGCTACGTTCACGAACCGACGTTTGAAGATACGAAGGCAATCCTCGACCGCGCCGTCTCATTTAAGCCGCGCCGCCAAGTCATCATCCTCTTTTCCGGCGGCGAACCTACTTTGTCTCCATACTATCTCGATGCCGTCGCTTACGCGAAAAAGACGGGCTTCTATCGCATCCTCGCCGCGACCAACGGCATACGTTTCGCCCAAGATAAGGAGTTCTGCCGCGCCGCGAAAGCCGCCGGACAGCACGGCGTATATCTTCAATTCGACGGCACATCGGAAGAGAAGAACGCGCATCGCGGTGTCGGCAACCTCTTCGATGTCAAGCTTCAAGCGATTGAAAACTTGGCGGAAGTCGGTATCAAAGTCACGCTCGTCACCACCATCGTCAACACCGTCAACAACGACTCCATCGGCAAAATCGTCGAGTTCGCCGCCAACAATATTGACAAGGTTCAGACCATCGCGTTTCAACCCGTGTCGTTCACCGGACGCGATGAAGACGTTCCCGACGATGTTCGCATCGCGCAACGATACACGCTGTCATGTATGGCGACGGACTTGGAAAAACAACTCGGCGGCAATCTCAAAGCGCACCGCGATTGGTTTCCGCTCTCATCCTATTCCGCGTTCACATCCGTAATGGATATGCTGCAAGGCGCGGATGCCCCTTGGGGTTGGTCATCGTGTAACTGTCACCCGAACTGCGGCATCTTCACGCTTATGGTCGTCAACAAAAAAACCGGCGAATGGACGCCGCTCTTTAAGTTTTTCAACTACGAGCAGTTTATGAAAGATGTCGGCGTCATCACCGACACCGCGCGTTCGCAGAAACTCACCACCGCCCAATTAGGGATGGCGATTTTGCGAAACTACGACGCGAAACAAGCACCCGAAAACTTCCCCGTTTCGCAAATCCTCAACCTGTTCAAGCCGTCGTCCACAACGTCGAACAGCGACCGCAACGACCGCATGAAAACGGAGAATGACGAAGACATCTGGCGCGTTCTGTGCGTCGAAGGCATGTGGTTTCAAGACTTGTTCAACTACGATTTCCGCCGCACCGAAATGTGCGTCATCCCTTACGGCACACAGGAAGGCGAGATTTCATTTTGCGCCTACAACACCGGCGTCGGCTGGCGGCAAATCATCGAGAACATGCACAAGACCGCCGGACTCGCCGATTGGTACAAAGAACACGGTCGCCACGACGTTTTCGCCAAAGGCAAACACGCCCCGCTTCGCACCACAAAGCACACTTTGAGTTTGCCGATTATCAATCAAATTCTCGCCCAAGACCGCGACGAAAAAATCGAAGTCGTCACGCCCTATTTGGTTGAAGAAGAGGAAACGGCAACCGTTTAGCTTGCCTTGTGTTAATCATCAAGTTGTTTTATATGGAGCGTCGGGCTTTACAAGTTCGACGCTCTTTGACTATCATCGCCGCCCGTGAAACCGGTAGGACGCATAACGTGCGCCGCCGAAAACTTCAACTTCCCAAACCACACCGTCAAACCAAAAGGAAATTAACAATGAAGTTCCCCGCAAAACCCGTTTTGTGCGTTGCGCTTTTGTGCGTCGGCGCAATTTACACCAATGCCCAAACTGCTGAGGCAACGGTAACAACGAATGCATCAGTTACCAATGCCACAGCAATGCCAGCCGATGCCGACATGAGCATTCCTGTCAACGCCAAAGTTTATATCGCCCCGATGGAAGGTTTTGAAACTTACGTTATGGCGGCATTTCGTAAGAAGAACGTCCCGTTAGTTATAGTCAATAACCGAGAACTTGCTCAGTTCGAGATTACGGGTAATTCCGAATCGAAGAAAGCAGGATGGGCGAAGACCATATTCGGTAGCGGACGTTCCGCAGAGACAGCCAGCATCAGCGTTGTTAACATTAGGTCAGGTGTGGTTGCTTACGCCGATTCCTCAAACCGCAATGATGCTGTACGAGGTAAGCAAAGCACCGCTGAAAAGCTCGCTAAATATCTCAAAAAGAAAATTGAAGCGGACGCAAAACAAGGGCGCAAATAACTTTTGCGGAGCAAGGCATTTTGCGTACAAATAATAAGGGGAGAGGTATTCATGATGAATACCTCTCCCCTTATTATTTGTACATCTTCCTTTAACTCAAATCACACGTCGTTCAAATCCGCGATGGCAGTCTTAATGCGCTTGGCGAGGTCTTCGATGGTCTGCACGCGCTGGCGCACGTTCGGTTCGGTATCTTCACGGATTAACATCAGTTGGGCTTGTCCAAGAATCCCGGTCAACAAATTATTTACAACATGGCGCGTATGAATAATACGCTCGGTCAACTCCCTGACGCGCACGTCGTCGCTGGCAGTCATAGCTCTTAACCTCTCTCACTTGACTTATATTTTGTGTCATTGATTTTTGTGACGAGGCTTAACGCATCACCGATGCGAAGCGGGTTTTATAATCAAACTCGGCGGCACACTCTCGCTGGATATGTGTGAGGTTTAGGAGTACGTCAGCCGAAACGATTTTGCGCTAAACGCTCGAATCAAGCAACACCCGCCGAAGTTCACCACTGATGAATGCTTTCGACAATCGGCACGCACGCGAAAACGATTCCTCGCCGACAAACTTTCAACGTCGGTTGACAACCGCTTTCCGCACCCCGTAAATTCACAGGCAGCTTAATGGGAGATCGTTCAATGGTAGGACTCTGGTATCTCCATTAGGGCTGTGCTACCGTAACATAATGAAGGCGAAGAAAATCTCCGAATTGTTGAACCAAAAAACTTTCTCTTACAGAGAATATGCCTTCAGGTCGGATGCTCGAAGACCACTGTTGCGTATCATGCTAAAAGATTAAAATTAGGAAAGTCTGTTAGTGCCGGAAAGAGATATGATTGGGTCTTAGTTCAAGAATTTTACAACACGCATGGAATTAAACGGACGGTAGGACAATTCGGTATGTCCTCACAGACTTTGTATGACGCTTTGAAGTCCGGGAAATTGACGTGGCGAGACTCTCGTATTCCCTTAAAAGAGCTTTTGGTGAGCGGGCGAGAGAAAACAAATCGAGGGCATCTCAAAAAACGACTTTTGGAAGTGGGTAGTTTAGAAAGCAGATGTTACGAGTGTGGCTTGATCACTTGGAGAGGGAAGCCTATTTCTCTTCAATTGGATCATATAAACGGTGTGGGTAATGACAATCGCCGGAAGAATCTGAGGCTGCTTTGTCCCAACTGTCACAGTCAAACTGAGACTTGGGGTGGTCGCAACAAAAAGTTTTTGGGGAGTCGCCAAGTTGGTAAGGCACCGGTCTCTGAATCCGGCATTTCGTAGGTTCGAGTCCTACCTCCCCAGCCAAATTTTAAGTCTCGATCTATCAAGGTTCGAGTACCGGTCTCCCGGTAATAAAACATACTTACAGAAAAGCCGGAAGCATTAACTTCCGGCTTTAATTATTTTTACCAATCGCGCTTGAGGTTTGATTTTTGGCGGGATTGTCGTGGCAGTGAAGGAAATGGCTAGGGAGGGAATTGAACCCCCGACACCTCGATTTTCAGTCGAGTGCTCTACCAACTGAGCTACCTAGCCTTGTGCGCGTGCGCGGTGTTTGTTAAGGCTGGCAAGTATAGGAACGGATGCCGACAACTGTCAAATGCGGCTTAAAAATCCTTTAAGTTTTCGATTGAGATAAAACAATAGACGGTGAAAGCAAGGATGCTCTCACCGTCTAAAATTGAAGTCACAACGACAAAAAGCGTTTTACGCGGTCGCCGCAATCTCGCCACTCGGTGTGCCGTCAATCAATGCCATACCGAGTGCTTGACGCACGCCGTCCTCAATGCGGTTGCAAAGGTCGTGGTTGTCTTTCAAAGTCTGCTTCGAGTTTTCGCGTCCCTGACCGAGCCTCTCGCCGCTATACGAAAACCACGCTCCGGCTTTTTCGACGACTTTGTGATTGACCGCTAAATCGAGTAAATCCCCTTCGCGTGAAATGCCTTCGCCGTACATGATGTCGAACTCTGTTTCACGAAACGGCGGGGCGACTTTGTTCTTGACGATTTTTACTTTCGTGCGATTGCCGACTACACGGTCGCCGTCTTTAATCGCACCGATGCGGCGAATATCAATTCGCAAAGACGAATAAAATTTCAGCGCGCGTCCGCCCGTAGTGGTTTCCGGCGAATTGTGGACAACCACGCCGTCAACCAGATAAGTGTGATTACCTTCTACTTCAAGGTCGAAACGCTTCATCGAGCCTGTTGGCGGTTTGCGATATATTTTCGTGATTTTCGCCGGAATCGTTCGCAAACATTTCAATTCATCTTTCGTGAAATGGCGGTCGGTCAGCCAAGCGAACTTCTCGCGCTGGCTCGGATGCAGTTTATAATTCATCGAAGGATGCGTGTATGGCGCGATAATTTCGTGCAGACGTGCGGTCTGTTCGGCGTTAAAACGGAATCCACACTCGAAGTTTTGCGGTCTGCCGATGCCGATTCTTTCAAAAAACGTCAAAACTTTCTCGCGGTCTGCGCCTTGCAAAGATTTGTTGTAAAGCGTCGCTTTGCCTTTGCCCCATCGCGCGAAACTTCCGGCGAAAGTTCCATCATCGGCGAACCAAGTGGCAAGCCCGCGCGCGTCCAGATTTTCCAAAACCGTTTCCGAAATTGTGCGCTTGCCGTGTTCGTCGTAAAGATGCGAATGCAAATCGCTCAACGCCGGACAAGCGAAAGTGTCGAAGCCGAAACCGTTTCCGACCTTACCAAAATCTCGCGCCAACGGCGACAAAACTTCGTGCTTCCATCTGGCATACTCAATCTGTTTTTCGCCGTGACCGACACGAAAACTTGCCGTGTGCGTTCCGGTGCGGCGCAAAGAACCGTCGCCGAGCGAACTACCGAGAATCAACTGCAATTGGTCTTCAGTCATTTGATAATCGCTGACCGTTACCAAAACTTCGTCGCCGACTTCTAATTCACCCGCCGGGCATTCGCCGTCGGCGGTGTAAATCGTGTGATTCGGGGTTGCCGCGAATTTGCGCGTGCCGGACTTTCCGCCTTCGACCTCGAACTGCAAAAAGTAATCCGCGTTTCCGTTATCGAACCAACTGACAACGCGACGCGGTTCAATCTCTCCGGTGACAAGGTTACGGCTTAAAACTTCGACGGGAAGTTTTTGATTGACGATTTTGCCGATTTTTTCCGTCGTGCCGTCAGCCAAAACAATTCGCGTGCTGTACTGGAAACAACCGAACATCACGCCGATTTTTTCACGAATCTGATTGATGAATACGAGCGATGTGTTTGACTGCGCGACAATCGCCGTCAATTTACGCAAAGCCTGCGACATCAAACGCGCGTGCAAACCGGGCAGACTGTCACCCATATCGCCGTCGAGTTCGGCGCGCGGAACGAGTGCCGCCACAGAGTCAACGACGATGATGTCCACGCCCGAAGAACGAATCAGGGCTTCGACGATTTCCAGAGCCTGTTCGCCGGAATCGGGTTGCGAAATCAACATGTCGTCAATGTTGACGCCAAGCTTCCCGGCGTATTCGGGATCCATCGCGTGTTCCGCGTCAATGTAAGCGGCGACGCCGCCCGCCTTTTGCGCTTCGGCGACGATGTGCAAAGCGAGCGTCGTTTTACCGCTTGATTCGGGACCGTAAATCTCCGTAATACGCCCGCGCGGAATGCCGCCGATGCCAATCGCGGCGTCAATGGAAAGCGCGGTCGTCGAAATCGCGGCGATGTCGGAAACCGGACGTTCGCCGAGCCGCATAATCGAGCCTTTGCCAAACTTCTTTTCGATATTGGCGAGTGCCGCTTCGACGGCTTTGCCGCGCTCCGCCCCGCTCATTCCCGATACGCCCACTGTTTTAGTTTCAGCCATTGTTCTCATCGTTCCTTCCCTGCTCCTTAATATCTCGATACCAAATCAGTTTTCGATATTTAACTTGTGCCTAAACGACGCCCGAAAGTATAACACGCTTACCGCGAGAATGAAACGATGTTTCACACCTGAAACACAAGATTATCAATCGTAAAATTTCAGAACTCATATTTGCGAAAGCTTTAAGATGCAATTTCCGCGCGGCACGTTCTCACAAATCCCGTCAAACGACTTGATTTTCACCCGAAATATCGTCGTCTAAAATAGCCGCTCCCGCATCAAGCGCGTCACGAACATTCAAGCCCGTGCGTTGCTCGAATTGACGACTCAGAGAGATAACCGAAGCTGTGCTTTCGTCGCGCGTGATGCGTTCGACGCGCCACAAGGGGAAGAAAAAATCTGACGGAGCGATTTCGTTTTCACCTTTCACCCTCCCGCGCGTCCAATCTTCAAACGCATGAACATCAAGCCCGCGCAAGAATACGCCCGCCGTATTTATATCGTCGAGTCTGCCCCAACATTGTTCACGCGGTTCACGCAGCACGACTAAAACGCACGCTCCTGCCGCGACACCCGCTCCCGATTGCGATGTGCGTGATAAAGATTCTTTCATATCGCAACTTGAACTCATCTCAAAAATAAGATTGTTTAGAGGCGGGCTTCCGCCCGTCTCTAAACGTCAATGAAAATTGTTTTTGAGATAGATTCTCCTGTGATTTTAGCCGGAGAGTCTTCGACGAACTGACTCATCGAATGTTCGGCTCAATGGATTTCGGATGCCGTCAAAGGCGAACCGATGGTAGTTGCGCGCGCAATGGAGATGCGGTTGCGTCCCCCGCCTTTTGCTTCGTAAAGCGAATCGTCGCTGGCGAGATACAAGAGGCGTTCGGTCGTGGCATGAACCGGACACGCGGCGACGCCTATGCTGACCGTCACCGTACCGATAAGTTCAATCGGCGTCGCGGCGATGTGCTGGCGGAGTCGTTCGGCGACGACGGCGGCGCGGTCGTCCGTCGCTCCGGCAAGCAGCAACGCGAACTCCTCACCGCCGAGACGCGCGGCGGTATCGTTGTCGCGTGAAAATTCGATGAGCGCGTCGGCGACTTGGCGTATCACCCCATCGCCCGCGTCATGCCCGTGCGCGTCGTTGATGCGTTTGAGAAAATCTATGTCAACCAACAACAAGGCGCACGGCACATTGTAACGTCGCCAGCGTTCGACTTCCTGCGCGAACGCGACGCGAAAGCGGCGGCGGTTGGCGAGTCCCGTCAGGTGGTCGCGTTCGGCTTCGGAGCGAAGGCGGTCAATGGTTTCTTTGACTTCGACGAGTTGCTTGATACGCCCTATGAGCAGATCGTTGTCGTTCGGAATCTGAAAATAGTCGAACGCTCCGGCAATCATCGCCGCGCTGCGACGTGCGGAAATGGCTTCTTCCGAACCGATAAGAACAAGCGGCACGCCGTCTTGGGCATCGAGCAAACTGCGCGCGAGTTCTTCCGCCGTGATGCCGCGCAAACGATTGTGCGCGATGACGACGTGCGGGCGCGTGTGGCGCAGGGAGACGAGTGCCGCCGCGCCGCGCGTAACATCGGTGACGGTAAAGCCCGCGCCTTCGAGCAGCGTGCGGTGCGCGGCGACTGCGGGGTCGTCGGTGACGAGCAACACGCGCCCCTGTTGTTCGCGCATTCGCGTGGCTTGCGCCGAACTTGTCGCCCGTGCCGTTGAGGTCATAAGTGGAAGATTGGTGCTGATAAAGTTATCGAAAAAAACACTTGGCGGAACTTAAAGACCCATCATGGACGGGCGACACTTTAGCAGAAACCTGTGCCAATGTAACGGAAATTTATGCGCTCTCTATTTCCTGTTTATGTCCGGTTAGCGGCGCGTTCTAAGGTTTGCCGGAGAGGAGTTCGACGGCGCGTTGGCGGTTGTTGGTTTGCGCCCATTGAAGCGGAGTTTTGCCAGTTTTATCTTTAAGCGAAGTATCCGCGCCTTTGTCGAGCAGGAGGCGAATAATCTCCACTCCGTTTTTCGTCGCGGCAATCATCAGAGGCGTCCCGCCGCTTGAATTACGCCCGTCAATCTGCGCCCCGCGCGCGAGAAGTTTTTCGGCAAGAGCGGCATTGTTATAAATCGCGGCGTAATGAAGCGCGCTGTCGCCGCCCTTATCGCTCGCGTTGATGTCCGCCCCGCGTGCCAGTAAAGCTTCGGAGAGTTCGGGAGCGTTGCGCGTCGCGGAGTAGAGCAGCGGCGTCGTGCCTGAATCGTCACGCGCGTTGACGTTCGCGCCTTTGTTCATCAGAGCGTCGGCGATTTCCGCGTTGCCCGCACTTGAGGCGAACATCAAAGGCGTCGTGCCTTTGCCGTCCGCGAGGTCGGGCGACGCCCCGCCGTTAAGTAAAATTTTAACGGTTTCCAGATTGCCGTCATCAACGGCGGCGAGAAGCGGCGTGTTGCCTTTTCCGTCGCGCACATCCGGCGACATCTTCGCCAAGACGAACGAGCGCACGGCGGTTAAATCTCCGTCTCCGGCGCGTTCGACAAACGTCTTTTCGTCAAACTTGATACCGCGCATCGTCATCTCGCGCCGCACGGTTTCAGGGTTCGGCGTATAACTCCCTTTACGCGAACTGCACGCCCCGACTCCTAACACCATGACGGTTATTGCACCGATTGTGATACACGAAACGACAAATCTTTTCATTACTCAAACCTCGTATCAGCTTCCATAAATCTTACTCGCCAATCAATGAACTCGCGGCGAGCCACTGCCCGCCGTCAACGACGATAATCGCACCGTTGATGTACGCGGCGGCATCGGAACACAGGAACACGGCGGTCTGCGCGATGTCGTCAATCACGCCCATGCGTCCGGCGGGAATGCGTTTGATGAGTTTGTCTTTGACGTGTTCAGGCACAAGCCGCTTGACGCCTTCCGTGTCGCCGATGGCTCCCGGCGCGATGGCGTTGGTGCGAATCTGAAAGCGTCCCCATTCGACCGCGAGGTTTTTCGTCAAAGCGTCAACGCCCGCCTTCGCCGCCGATGCGTGAATTTGCAAGGGCGTTCCCAAGTATTGCAGCGTCGCGCTAATGTTCAAGATTGAGCCGCCGTTTCGCTTCAAATCCTCGAACGCCGCGCGGCACACGTTGAACGTCCCTTTAAGGTCAATGTCAATCACCGTCCCGAAACCATTGGGTGAAAGTTCACCGGCGGGACACAGGAAATTCCCCGCCGCGCCGTTGATGACGATGTTGATGTCGTCGAACTTTTCGCGCGTTAGGTTAAACGCATTCTCGACTTGCGCCGCATCGCGCACATCAGCCGCGACCGCGAAAGCTTCACCGCCCGCTTCCTCAATCACACGCACAGCGGGTTCGAGATTTTCCATGCGCCGACTGACGAGGGCGACGCGCGCACCGTAAGACGCGAGTTCACGGGCGATGCCGCCGGTAATGCCCGTGCCGCCGCCCGTGACGAACGCCGTGCGTCCGGCGAGCAGGTTTTCGGCAAAGTATCGTGTTGTCATGCGCTAATCTCCTTAACTGTCTCCGTGATTGTCTCCGTCATCATGTCCGCGTGCGGCGATGACGGCTTCGGCTAATGTGAAGCGGTTTTCATAGAGAGCCTTGCCGACGATTACACTGTCAACCGTCGTGCCTTCGGCAGCGCGACGCAGAGCGATGATGTCGTCAAGCGACGCGATGCCGCCCGATGCCGTGACGCGCAAACCCGACGCACGCGCAAGCCGCACGGTCTGTTCGATGTTGACGCCCGTGAGCATTCCGTCACGGCTGACATCCGTATAAACAATCCGCTCGACGCCCACGCGCCCGACTCTCTGCGCGAGTTCGAGAGCCGCGATTTTGCCGCCCCGCTCCCAACCGCGTGTCATGACTTCACCGTCGCGCGCGTCAATCCCGACGACAACACGCGCCCCGAACTTTTCAACCATACGCTCCAACTCACGTGGGGCTTCGACGGCAATCGTACCGACGACGACACGCCCGACACCCGACGCGAAACGATGCTCGGCATCCGCGAGTGAACGCACACCGCCGCCCGTCTGCACCGGAATATCAAGCATCATCACTATGCGTTCGAGAGTCTTGCCATTAAGTGAGTTATCTCGCCCGAAAGCGGCGTCCAAATCAACAACGTGAAGTTCACGCGCCCCGTCTTTCGCAAACGCACGCGCGACTTCCAGAGGGTCATCCGAGTATTCGGTTGCGGCATCGGCGCGCCCTTGCGCGAGACGCACGCAACGCCCTCCCTGTAAATCAATCGCAGGTAAGATGAGCATAAGAGAGGAGTGGTCAGTGGTCAGTGGTCAGTGGTCAGTGGTCAGTGGTCAGTGGTCAGTGGTCAGTGGTCAGTGAAGCATGGGATTTAGGATTGATGTGTCAAGCGCAAAGTTGAACGTCAATGCGCGCGGTCTGTGCTTTTACTGACCACTGACCACTGACGACTGTTTTTTGAACGGAAGCGGCGCGGGTTCTGTGCCGGGTGCGGGTGCTTCGCGGTTAAGGGATTGGAAGATAGCGAGGATTTGGGTTTCCATTTCCTTCGCATCTTTGTTGTTCGGTTCGTAGGTCAGCGTGCGACGAAAATCGCCAAGCGCGGAACGGTATTGTTGCGCGCTCGTCAGAGCCTGCGCGCGTTTGAGATAAGCCGCCGCGAGTGTGGTTTTGCTCGCATCTTTCGGATTCGATTTGACATCCTTTTCGAGGCGGGCGATTTCCGCGTCGAACGCGGACGTGTCAATCGGCGTTCCCATCATCGGGCGGGCGGGCGATGTCTGCGCGTCCTGCTGTGTCGCGCTTTCCATGCTTGCCGCGCCGCTGCCGCCGTGAGCGCGCATGATGTTCGCGTCGGATGATGACGATGCGACGTTTGAAGATGCGGTTTGCGTCGTCGCTTGATTTGTCGTGGTGGTTGTCGTTGATGATGTATCGGCACTGCACGCGGCAAGCGTGAGGCTTGTCGCGGCGATTATCAGGAGAGATTTGTCGGACTTCATAACGGGATTACTCCTTAACGATTTGTAGAATCAATTTCATAAATACCTTGTCTCTCTCGGCGTCCCTCTGCGTCTTCAACTCTGCGGTACTCTGCGTCTAAAAGAGATAGGAGTGAACGCAGAGAACCACAGAGTGCCGACGCAGAGTACCGCAGAGTGAGAAACATTTATGAGACCGTTCCGGTTTTTGAAAAATTAAACTTTAACTTCCGGCGATGTACGGGCGCGATTGAACAATATAAACCTGATTGTTCATTAACACCCATTCGATGTCTTGTTCGCGGTTGCCGAAAACCTTTTTGATGCGCGCCGCCGCACCGGATAAACGACGCACCATCACATCTGTTAAAACCATACGTTCTTTCTTCGCATCGAACGCGATTTCGCGCACGCCGCCATTGTCGTCAAACGTCAAAAGGCTGTCTTCCGTCGAACGTGTTAAGACACTGACAGCGTTTGCTTTCGGTGAAAACAGAAGCTGCTCCGCGACTTTCTGACCTTCGACGACGCGAATCCCAAGCCCACGCTTGGCACTAATATAAATCGCGCCCGTGTTGTCTTTGTTGTACGGGTCGGTCGTAATCATCACGCCCGCGCTGTCGGCGTTGACCGCTTCTTGAACCAGCACCGCCATGTAAGAAAGCGTGTGGTCAATGCCTTTGCGTTCGCGCGCTTCGTAGGCTTCAAAGTTCCACAGACTCGCCCACACGAATTTGATACCGTCAATCAGTTGGTCGGCATTGCGAAGGTTCGGAGCGGAAGAATATATGCCCGCGCCGTTGAAGTTCGGCAAGTCTTCGGTGTTCGACGACGAACGCGCGAACACGCCTTTGCCCGCATGAAGCACGCGCATACGGCGACGCACTTCGCGCTCTAATTCCGCGTCCATTTTTCCCGCTTTGATTTGTTCGCGCAGTTCGGTCAAACGCTCACGGCGATACGCCGGATTGTGGACGAAATTCTGGTCATTGAGCAGTTCGTAAATGCGTTCTTCGAGCTTGTTATCTTTGATGAATTGGTCGTAGTAATGAAACGGAATCGTCCACCCGTCAGGCACGATAATGCCGGGAATGCGGGCGCGAATCAGTTCACCCAAGTTCGCCGACTTACCGCCGTAAGCAACGATTGACCGCGCGCGTTGTTCACGCAAACCCGCAATGTGTGTGACGCTTAAATCGCCTTGCGGCTTCATCACGTCTTGCAGTTGCGCGATGCGATTTTGATATTCTTTGATTTGGTTGATGTCGGCGCGTTTAATCGAATACGAATCCTGCTTGGCTTCAAAACTGACCCACCAACCGTCGAGTTCGCGCAGAAGTTCCGGGGCGTTTTTGATATAAGCGTTCGGCACGCCCCACGATTTTGCGAGCAGGTTGATGTGCGAAAGCGGCGTCGAAGGTTTGGTTGAAATGATTCCGGCGACGGGCGGCAAAGTTATCGGAACTTCGTTCAAAACAAGAATTTCGTTTGAGCCGATTTCAACCGTATCATCGAGTTTGTCAATGATGTGTATGCGCCCGATGCCGCGCGTGACGTTTAAGGGTTGATACTCCTGTTCGCGTGTGATGTCGGATTGAAGCACGCGCGGCAAGTCGGTCATCTCTGCCGTCAGTTCTTCGTGACGCAATGAGTTCGGCTTAAACGCGACCTTATCGAAGAACGTGCGGTTGATGATGTCGTGAGTTAATCTGATTTGCTCCGCCGGAATCATGTCGCCTTCCCAGAACTCGAAAGCGTATCCCTTAACCGGCGTTTGATAAGCGACCGTGCCGAGAATAAAGCGGCGGTTCGGTTTGATGTAATTGTTTTGAAAGAAATCTTCACCGCGTTCAAGCGAAAGATAGTTCGCGTTGACGAAATCACGATGAAACTTATAACGGCGCGAATTGACGTAGTAAATCTTGTTCTTCGATTGACGGTCAATCACGAACATGACGTGCGGCAAAGCGTAAGGCGTATCGGTATAAACGCGCGCGAGGTCGTCAAATTCCGCGCGCGACGCGAGGCTTGCCTTTGAGCGCGCACGACTCACAGGCTTCTCCGGCTGCTTCATCGCGGACGTGACTTCCGGCGCGGGAGTTTCCGATGTGGAAACCGTTTGAGCGCGCATGACACGCGGCATCGGGGTTATCAATGCCAACGCGCACATCACCAAAATCAGCCGCGCATTCAAACTTCCGCGCCGAACTTTTAATGTCTTCATAACTCACCTTACGTGATTCCGATTGTTAACCCGATTTATCGGGCTTTCCGCGAAGCGGCACTTAGCCACGCGATTTATCGCGTGGACGAACGGCAAAAGAATTTGAAGGGCGTTTTAACGTCCTTTTGAAAACCCGCTTTAGCCAATCGCTAAAGCGGGCGTGGGAAGGACGTTAAAACGCCCTTGAAATTTCAACTCGCGCCCAAACCAGCCATGAATGGCTGGTCTAATTATCATACCTGAGTTTATCAAACCGCCGCTTACGGCTTAAAGTCGAACAACGATTACGAGGCGATTATGAACGAAAGAATCAACGACTTCGCCCGCACACTTGAAACATCCGCCGCCGATTACGATGTCACGCTTGACGATAAAGCACGCGCGCGGCTTGCGAATTATTATGCCGTCGTCGAACGCTTCAACCCGCGCCTTCATCTTTTCGCTCCGTCAACGCCCGCCGATTTTGCGACGCGCCACATACTCGAATCATGCTTCGCCGCGCAGTTCATTCCCGACGCGGCGCACATTTTAGATGTCGGTTCGGGCGGCGGCGCGCCCGTGATTCCGTTGCTTATCCTGCGCCCCGACACACGCGCGACGCTTATCGAAGCGACGACGAAGAAAGCGGTTTTTCTGCGTGAAGCTTTGCGCGAAATTGATTCGCAAATCCAAGCCGAAGTCGTCAACCAACGCTTCGAGACGATGCCGACGCCCGTTGTCACTGCGCCCGTCGTGACGTGTCGCGCCCTCGAACGCTTCGCTAAGATGCTCAAGCGTCTCGTCGCGTGGTCGCCGGACAATTCGCGTTTTGTTTTATTCGGTGGTGAAGCGGTGCGCGTCGCGCTCTGTGAAATCGAAGCCCGAAAGCGTGTCGTCGTATCACAAAGAATTTTGATTCCGCGTTCGGACAATCGTTTCGTGTTT
>JBGTMR010000105.1:0-2581 GCA_041743485.1 Pyrinomonadaceae bacterium | reverse complement strand
GGCTTAGGCAGTGCGAACCTCAATGATGAAACTAATGGCTGGCGGCGCGTCATTATCGAGAAACCTTTCGGACGCGATTTGACTTCGGCGCGTGAACTCAACAGCGTCGTCGGCAGCGTCTTTCAAGAACACCAGACGTATCGCATTGACCATTATCTCGGTAAAGAAACCGTCCAAAATATTTTAGTTTTCCGTTTCGGTAATTCATTGTTCGAGCCGATTTGGAATCGCAACTATATTGATCACGTCGAAATCACCGCCGCCGAACTTCTCGGCATCGAAAGTCGCGCCGGATATTACGAAGAATCCGGCGCGCTTCGTGACATGGTAGCGAATCACCTGCTTCAACTCGTGACCCTGACGGCGATGGAACCGCCCGTCGCCTTCGATGCCGATTCGGTGCGCGAAGAGAAAGTGCAAGTTTTGCGTTCGATGCGCCCGATGTCATCGGATGAAATCAGACAACGCACCGTGCGCGCGCAGTACGCAGCGGGCGAAGGCAAGGGCGAAGCACTCGCGTCGTACTTAGACGAGAAGGGCGTGAAGCCGGATTCAAAAACCGAAACTTACGCCGCCGTCAAATTTACGATTGATAACTGGCGTTGGGCGGGCGTGCCGTTCTACGTTCGCACGGGCAAGCGTCTGGCGAAGTATGTGACGGAAATCCGCATCCATATGAAGCGCACGCCGCAGGCATTATTCTCCGGCGACGAACACGACATCGCGCCAAACATCATTATCATGCGTATGCAGCCGGACGAAGGCATCTCGGTTAATTTCGTCGCCAAGCGTCCGGGAACGGAGATGCACGCCAGCACCGTGCAGATGAATTTCCGTTATGAGCAAGGCTTCGGCACGCGCTCGCCCGCCGCTTATGAAACCCTGCTACTCGATGCGATGCAGGGCGACGCGACGCTTTTCACGCGCTCGGATGAAGTCGAATACGCATGGCGGCTTATCACGCCGATTGAGGAAGCTTGGGCAAGCGATTCGTTTCCGCTCGCGCACTACGCGGCGAACAGCGCGGGTCCGGCGGAATCGGATTCGATGCTCGCGCGCGAAGGTCACGAGTGGCACGACTTGGCGGAGTGAAGAAGGAATTTATTCATCGGTTCATCGGTTCATTGATTCAATTTGAAATGGAGTCAATGAGCCGATGAACCGATTTCCGATTGAAACGGTGAAGGAAAATGGAGAACATTGAAATTAAGATTTGCGCCGATGCGGACGCGATAAGCCGTGAAGCCGCGACGCGCTTTGTGGATGCGGCGCGGGATGCGACGAATCGTAATGGAACATTCAGCGTCGCATTGTCGGGCGGTTCGACGCCGCGCAAGTTGTTTGAAAAACTCGCCATTCCCGAAATGCAAAGCAAGGTTGATTGGAACGCGGTTCACCTGTTCTGGTCGGACGAACGCGCCGTGCCGCCCGACGACAAAGACAGTAATTTTCACACCGCGCACGAATCTCTTATCACGCACATCCCTATCCCTGCCGCGAACATTCACCGCATTAAGGGCGAACAGGCGCAGATAAGCGACGCGGATGCGGAGAGCGCGGCGGCGGAATATGAAACGGAAATCCGCCGCGTTCTACAAACCCCTTCCGATGAAATGCCGCGCTTCGATTTAATCATGCTCGGCATGGGCGCAGACGGTCACACGGCATCGCTGTTTCCGACGACGACGGCGTTGGATGAAACAGAGCGCGGAGTGGTCAGCCTGTGGGTCGAAAAGATGAACACGCGCCGCGTGACGTTCACCTTCCCGCTTTTGAATTACGCGGCGCACGTCATGTTTCTCATCGGCGGAGCGGACAAAAGCCGCACATTGCGCGAAGTTTTGCAGCCCGAAAACGGCGCGATGAAATACCCGTCGCAACGTGTCAAGCCGACGAACGGCAAACTGACGTGGCTGATTGACGAAGCGGCGGCGGGTGAACTAAACCGCGATGCTTTGCCGTCCGCATAGCGTCAGATTTTAGTTAAACGCCGTGCTTATACGGCTTGCAAAACGATGTGAGATTGCGACGTTCGGAGAGGTAGGTAAAACGGAGGTAAGTGGAGGTAAAACGGAGGTTAACAGAGGAAACCTTTTTAATTGTTCTTCCTCCGCTTACCTCCGTTTTACCTCCGCTTGCCTCCGTTTTACTTCTGTACCGTAACCCGTTTCTATTTGATTCATTTTGCAATGCCGGTATCAGGAAGAATCAAAAGACGGCGGCGAACCGTCATCGGACGGCGGCATCAAAGTTTCACTCGAACGAAAAACTTCATCATAAAAGGGTAGTCATTCTTGTTTAATACACTCTGCTCGAAAGCCAAAGTTCGTCATCCGGGCGTGCTTGAGGCGGTTATCGAAATCGGCGTCGAAATCGCGCGTGAAGGGCGCGAAGGCAGACGCATCGGAACTATCTTCACCGTCGGCGACCATGAAGCGGTTTTGAAGCGTTCGCGGACGCTGATTCTCGACCCGCTTGCCGGACACGCGGACGAACACAAACACATCACGAACCGGAACTTGCGCGGCACGGTCAAAGAACTCGCGCAACTCGACGGCGGCTTCATCGTCTCGGACGAAGG
>JBGTMR010000104.1:0-2887 GCA_041743485.1 Pyrinomonadaceae bacterium | reverse complement strand
AAGCGGTTATCCGCAAATTATTGTCAATTATTTAATCTTGTAGTAAAATCCTACCTATGAAAAATGTGACTAAAGTGTTGTCTGTTGCACGCCTGAGTGAGAAGGGGCAACTCACGATACCGGCTGCCTATCGTCGTGACTTCGCCCTCGAACATGAATCCACGGTGCTAGTCATGCAGGTTGGTGGAGCACTGGTTCTCGTGCCATATGACGATGCTCTCTCGGCGGTGACGGCGCGCATGGAGGCAACGATGCGCGGTCAAAACGCGAGCGTTGATGATCTCGTCGCAGCTGCGGAAGAAGCGCGTGCCGAGATCGCCGCAGGGGAGTTTGGCTATTTGCCCACCGACGAGGCGACGGGCTGATGGCGGTGAGCGTAATTGCCCCACCACCCGTCAGGGTCTTCGTTGATTCCAATGTGTTGATCGAAGGGTTATTCGCACCGTGGAGCGCGTCGCGGGCAATCCTCGTCTTATCGCGAGCCGATGTGATTCGTCTCTTACTCTCGCCATATGTCGAGGAAGAAGTCGAGCGCGCCTTGCTCAAACGGTTTGGCGATGACGAGAAGGAAGGCTCAAGGCTGATTGATGATTATGCACTTGCGCTCGAACTGCTCGAACCCGAACGCTTACCCAGAATCACGAAAGAAGAGTTCGTCGCACACCGTGTGTTAATCCGGCATGGTAACGATGTGCCTGTGCTGGTGACGGCGATCAAGGCTCACCCCGATTGGCTGGTGACGGCAAACACCGAGCATTTCACCACGGAGGTGGCAAGGCGCACACACTTGCGAATCGTCACCCCACGAGCATTCCTGAAGCTGTTTGGCATCCAGCCCTCGTGATTAGATGAACAGCGACGCGCCACCGAAGAGTAAAACAGTGAGCATGAGTCTCTAAAACCGGAGTCGTTCGATCTACCGATCAACCGAAATCAAGCAAGAACGGAAGTGTGAAATGCCGACTCTGACGATTGATGTTCCCGAAGATGTCTCGCGGATGCTGGCGGTGGCGGGCGGGCGGTTGCCTGAATTGTTGCGCCGCAGTTTGCAAGAACCGACGATGCCGGTGCGCGTCTATCGCTACGTTTTGGATTTCCTCGCGCGTCAACCGTCCACGCAAGAAATCGCCGCGTTTGCTCCCTCCAATGAGATGACGGCGCGCCTGCGCGAACTCACAGCACGCTCAAAGCATGAGGAATTAACACCATCGGAGACGGCTGAACTCGACGAATACGAGCAACTCGAACACTTGATGATACTCATCAAAAGCGGTGCCTTACGACGCTCAACACCACGGCAAATCAACCGTATTGAAGGAAATGTGTGAGCAATAATCTGTCAGTAGCGCGTGAAGAAACTGAAATCCAAGTCTCATCATCGACAGTAGTCGAGAAGACGGCTTTGCTCAATGCCGTCGAGTTATGGGCGGATGCGACGACGGGTGCGGATTGTTTCCATCGCCGGGAGGTGCTAGGCGCGAAACGCTATGCTGCATTATCGTTCTTCCAGTTTGTCAATAAAGACATCTCAAGCGTGAAAGTCGAAGATGTGCGGCGGTGGCGCGCGGACATGGAGTGCCGTCACAAACCGGCGACGGTGTATGCACGGATTTCACGTCTCACGTCCTTCTATGAATGGGTGATGCGGGATGTGGTACTGGGACAGTTCATCAAGAGCAATCCGGCGAGGCTGGTGCGCCCGAAGGCTCCGCGTGCCTATCAAACGGAAAGCGCGAAAGCGTGGACGGACAAAGAGCTGCAAGCGATTCTGAAGGTCGTAACGGAGAAAGCGCAATCAACCAAAGAGGCGGGGCGAATCGTCGGGCTAAGAGATCGGGCGTTGTTGTTGATGTACGTCACGACGGGGATGCGGCGCAACGAAGTCATTGCTCTTCGTGGTGGGAACATCGAACTGCGGGATGAGGATTTTATCGTTTGGGCGCGGGTTAAGGGTGGTGACTACACGGGCAGGGAAGTGTGTGATCCACAGGTCAAAGCCGCATTGCTTGATTACCTCACGGCGTGTCATCGGACGGATGCGCTCTCGACAGATAAGCCGTTGTGGATGCGGCACGATAGAGCAGGTAAAGCGGGTGTGCCGCTCTCATCTCATGCGTTTGCCAAAAACTTGAAGAGATACGCCAAAAGTACTGGACTCAAGGACGCGCATATTCATCAGACCAGACATACGTTTGCGCGTATCGTCGCGGAAGATACGGGTTCGATGATTGAGACGCAAGACGCTTTGGGACATCGCAACTTGGCGACGACGCGCGTTTACGTCAATCGCATCGCGGTGAAGCGGGATAAGCACAGCCGGAACATTACGGCGCGTTTCACAAGCTAAATGTTATAGCAAGTCTATGGACATACGCCGAGAAGAAAACCAAAGCAGGAGAACAAATCACCATCCACTACGGCAAAAGCTAATTCGACATGCAAATCCTACCCATCAGGTGTAAGTGTGAAAAGTGTCTATAGCAATAGCTGACGTAATGAATATTGAGAACACCTGACAATTGAAGTAAGTGTCGCCTCCAATCGATACTGAAGAGCGGGCACCGCAGCTAATCTGCGGTGCTTACTCTTTTGTACTTGGATTTAATAATTGGACGCTGATGAATTCCTTGGTCGCCGGCGGTAGGCTTCACGGATGCGTCGGGTGATCCAGCCCAGCTTGCGTTCGAGGTCGGCGATGCTCGCCTTTTCCGAACGACTACCGCCATGCACATCAATCCACTCCTTGTGGATGATGAACGGGCGCACGCCGCTTAGCCCGGCGAGGCGCGACGTCGCTTTCTGGATTAGTTGCCGCAACTCGCGCCGCTGCTGATAGACGGGCAGGTCGCTCAGATGCGGAATGGGCGGCATCGAACTTTTGTCGTCT
>JBGTMR010000103.1:0-5622 GCA_041743485.1 Pyrinomonadaceae bacterium | reverse complement strand
TCAAAGCGTCCGAGAGTTTCTCGTATAAAGTGTGAACCGTATTAGTCGTGTATGAGATTTCCCGAAACATTCATCGAAGATTTGAAGCGTCAAGCCGACATCGTGCGTGTCGTGTCGGACTATGTGCAGTTGCAGAAGAAGGGCGCGAACTGGATGGCGTGTTGCCCGTTTCATCAAGAGAAGTCGCCTTCGTTCGCGGTGAATCCGGGGCGTGAATCGTTCAAGTGCTTCGGGTGTGGGAAGGGCGGAAGCGTGTTCACGTTCGTGATGGAGATGGAGCGCGTATCGTTTCCCGAAGCGATAAAGATGGTCGCGGAAAAGGTCGGCGTGCCGCTTCCGCAGACGGAACAGGGCGAACGTGCGGATGAGCAGAAGAAGAAAGATGATGCGCGGAAGCGTGAGATTGATGATGTCGTCAAGCTTAACGGTTGGGCTTTGGAATGGTGGGAAGCGCAGTTGGATGGAACGACGGGTGATGCGCGCGCGTGTCGTGAATACATCGCGCGGCGCGGGCTGACGGATGAAACGCGCGCGGCGTTTCGCATCGGTTTCGCGCCGGACAGATGGGATGGATTGTTAAATCATTTGAAGTCGAAAGGCGCAACTGACAAGCAACTTGAGGCGAGCGGGTTGGTGGTTAAAAAAGATAACGGCGGCTTTTATGACCGCTTTCGCGGGCGTGTGATTTTCCCCGTGTTGGATGTGCGCG
This sequence comes from Pyrinomonadaceae bacterium, assembly GCA_041743485.1. Taxonomy (GTDB): domain Bacteria; phylum Acidobacteriota; class Blastocatellia; order Pyrinomonadales; family Pyrinomonadaceae; genus JANDLT01. The sequence continues at coordinate 4,913 of JBGTMR010000103.1, read as the reverse complement.
GGCGTGCCGTCGCGTTCGGCGGGCGCACGATGTCGCCGGACGGTGAGCCTAAGTATTTGAACTCGCCGGAGACAATCGCTTATACCAAAGGGCGACATTTGTACGGGCTGTTTCAGGCGAACGCGGAAATCAGAAAGCGCAAGTTTGCGATTCTGGTTGAAGGTTATCTCGACCTCGTGATGTTGTATCAAGCGGGCGTGCGTAATGTCGCGGCGAGTTTGGGAACGGCTTTGACGGATGGACAGGGGAAACTTTTAAGCCGCTTCACAAAGAAAATCGTCATCAATTACGACGGCGATAAAGCGGGTTTGAACGCGGCGCGGCGGGCGACGGAAGTGCTTTTGAACGAAGGTTTTGAAGTTAAGGTGCTGGTCTTGCCGGACAACTTAGACCCTGACGACTTCATCAGAACGGCGGGTGCGGACGAGTATCACAGGCGACGCGGGGCGGCGATTTCTCACATTCAATTCATTCTTGAACAAGCAGTGCGCGAACGCGATTTGAATCATCCGCCGGATAAGTCGGCGGCGGTCGAAGAAGTCATGCCCGCGCTCGGCATTGTCAAAAATCCGATTCAACGCCGCGAGTTTTTCGATGTAGCGATGGACACACTGCGCGTTGACGCTTCGCTTCGCACGGGATTGTGGGAGCAGATTCGCGGCAACGCCGCCGCGCGTGCCACACAACGCCACGCCGCCAATCATCAACAAGAAACCGCGCACGTCGCTCCCCCGCCGCGCTTAACAATCGCCGAACAACAACTGCTCGAACTTCTTGTCAGTGACGCGGAAGTTCGTCGGGTGATACTGCCGCACATCGAACCGACGGACTATGCGACACTCGCATCGGCGCGCATCTTTGAAGTTATTCACGCAATGCACACGGGCGATATGGAATTTGATTCATCCAAGTTAGTTGAAGAGACGGCGAACGATGCGACGGCGGCGGACATCGTGCCGCTGCTTTTGATGAGCGATGTCGGGCGCGACGCGGACGAAGCGGCGGACGACCACATCGCCAAAGCCGAAAGTTGTTTGATGACTTTGCGCTTGATGAGCATTGACCGTCGCATAGATGAATTGCGAACCGCCGAACGCGCGGCGGAACGGACGGGCGATATGACGCGCTTGCATGAAGTGATGAACGAACGGCTTGAATTATCGAAACGGCGCGCGAACGCTTTGCCGCGCGAAGCGACAGGCGGCGCAAGAGTTTAATAGAATGGCAAAGCGACGATGCCGCAGCTTGAAATTTTACGGCGTGTAAAACGAAACGATTGAAGATGCAAGATAAAGACCAAGACAAAGTTGTCGAGCGATTACTGCAAATCGGCGGCGACAAAAAGTTTCTGACGTTCGACGACCTCAATCAGGCGATGCCCGATTCGATGGTCTCGCCCGATGACATTGAGGACGTGCTGTTAAAACTCGAAGGCGCGAACATTCACGTCGGCGACGACAGGCATCTTATCGAACAAGTCGTGGCGACCAATCCGGTTGACGCGGATGATGCCGAGACGGACGACGATGCGGAAGAAGCCGCGTTGGATTTGTCCGCCGGAGCGATGGAGAAGAACAGCGACCCGGTGCGCGTCTATCTGCGCGAGATGGGCGTCGTGCCGTTGCTTAACCGTGCGGGCGAAGTCTCTATCGCCAAGCGCATCGAGCGCGGTCAAATGAAAACGCGAAAAGCGATAACGCGCTCACCGATTGCGGTGCAGGCTTTGATTGAAATCGGCACGGAATTAGAGCGCGGACGATTGAACATTCGTGACATCGTGACCTTCTCCGAGCAAGCCGAACTGACCGAACAATCGGACGACAGAGCGGGCGAGTATTTACAGTGGACGACCGAAGGCATCGGCAATATCAAACGATTGTTCGCGGAGAGTCTGGAGAATTGGGACAAGCTTTCCGACGAACATGCGGACATAAAAAATGCCGGTGTGAAAGATGACGGTGACAGATACAAACTCGCAAGGTTGCGTCGCAAGGTCGCACGCGGGCGGCTCGAAATCGCGCAGGAAATCACGGGCTTGAGTCTGACGGAACGCGCGCGGCAACGTCTCATCGAAGCGATTCGCAATGTTCATAAAGAAGTCCGCGCCGCAGAGCGCGACATCGAAACGAGTACCGAGAAGCTAAGTCGTCGCGCCACGAAATCGAAGCCCGAACTCGTCGCGGAAGTCAATGGATATATCGAAGCGGCGCACGCGAAACTTAAAGAACTCGAAAAGACGCACCGCATCGCCCCGCTTGAAATCAAACGCAGTTTGCAAATCATCACCAAAGGCGAAATCGAATCGGGTCAGGCGAAACGCGAACTGACGGAAGCCAACCTGCGCCTTGTCGTCTCTATCGCCAAGAAATACACGAATCGCGGAATGCAGTTTTTAGATTTGATTCAAGAAGGCAACATCGGCTTGATGCGGGCGGTGGAAAAGTTCGAGTGGCGGCGCGGTTATAAGTTTTCGACTTACGCGACGTGGTGGATACGTCAGGCAATCACGCGCGCGATTGCCGACCAAGCCCGCACGATTCGCATCCCCGTCCATATGATCGAGACGATAAACAAATTGATTCGCACATCGCGCGCCCTCGTCCAAGAACTCGGACACGAACCGACGAGCGAAGAGATTGCGCGCAAAATGGAGATTCCGGTTTCAAAGGTTCGCAAGGTCTTAAAAATCGCGCAAGAACCGATTTCACTCGAAACGCCTATCGGTGAAGAAGCCGATTCGCATCTCGGCGATTTGCTCGAAGATAAAACTATCGTCAACCCCGCCGACTCGGTTGTCGCATCTAACCTGCGCGAAATAACGAACGAGGTTTTAGCGACGCTCACGCCACGCGAAGAACGTGTCATCAAAATGCGCTTCGGCTTAGGCACGACGGGCAGCGAACACACGCTCGAAGAAGTCGGGCAAAGCTTCGCCGTGACGCGCGAACGCATACGCCAAATCGAAGCCAAAGCCCTTCGCAAGTTGCGTCATCCGGCGCGCTCACGCAAACTGAAGGCGTTTGTTGATGAAACATTGAAGTAGTGGTCAGTGGTCAGTATGAAACCACGCCGCTTCGCGCCAACATCTTGCCTGCCAATGTAGTCAGTGTGAAACCTTTGAGACGTTCGTATGCTTCCCTCCACTGACCACTGACCACTGACCACTGACCACTGACCACTGACCACTGACCACTGACCACTGACCACTGACCACTGACCACTGACCACTGACCACTGACCACTGACCACTGACCACTGACCACTGACCACTGTTCGTTTATGAAAAAAATCGTCGAAAATATCCGTCAGAAACTCTCTACCGAAGAAGGCTATATCACTAAACGTGGTGCGGCTTTGCGTATCGCCCTCGTCTATCCGAATACTTACGAAGTCGGGATGGCGAATTTAGGGTTTCAGGCGTTGTATGAAATTTTTAATTTGATGCCGGACGTTGCATGTGAACGCGCGTTTCTGCCCTGTGAGCGCGACGGGCGCGAACACGAGAAGACACGCACGCCGCTTCTTTCGTTTGAGACGCAAACCCGCGTGCGTGATTTCGATGTCGTCGCGTTTTCGATTTCGTTTGAAACCGATTACCTGAACATGGCGCGACTGATGCACCTCGCGGGCATTCCTTTATGGGCGCGCGAACGCACGGCGCATGACCCGCTCATCGTGATGGGCGGGGCGGCGGCATCGCTTAACCCCGAACCTATCGCGGACTTTACCGATGTCGTCGCGGTCGGTGAAGGCGAAGTTTTAGCCGTGCAATTAGTGGATGCGATTTTCGATTGCGAAGGCACGCGCGAAGAATTACTTGAGACACTCGCCGCACGCGGGCGCGGATTTTATGTGCCGTCGTTTTATGATGTCGAGTATGACGATGATGGAATCGTGCGCGCATACACGCCGAACCGCGACGGGGTGACACAGACGGTCGGGCGCGCCGTTTCGAGTGAAAATCCGAAGGAAGGTTCCTTGCGTCGCGCGATGAAGCGCGGCGATGCGGAACTCGTCGAAGCCTTGAGACGTGAACAGGTTTTCGCGCCGTCGTCGGTGATATGGTCGCCAACGGCTGAAATGGGCGAGCGTTTGTTGGTCGAGATTTCGCGCGGCTGTTCGCAAGGTTGTCGCTTCTGCTGGGCGGGTTATAACTACTGGCCCCCCAGAGTCGTACCCGCGCGTGATGTTTTAGCGAAAGCGCGCGAGTGGCGCGGTCGAACGGATAAAATCGGTCTGGTTTCGACGGCGGTGTGTGACCACCCCGAAATCAGCGAGATTTTGCGCGGGCTGAGGGAGATGGAATATCGCATCTCTGTATCATCTTTGCGGCTTGACCAGATTTCCGATGAATTGATGGATGCCCTCGTCGAATCGCGTGACCAGCAAATCGCGGTCGCCCCGGAGACGGGTTCGGATAGACTCCGCAAAGTCATCAACAAAAATTTAACGAATGATGAAATCGTGGACATCTGCGGTTCGATTTTCGAGCGCGGGATGTTGACGATGAAGCTTTATATGATGGTCGGCTTGCCTACGGAAGACGAAGACGATTTGCATGAGATGGTCGCGTTCGTTGAGCGCGTGCGCGACCGCATGGTTGAGGCGGGCAAAGGTTTCGGGCGCGTCGGGAAAATCATTCCGAGTCTCAACGGTTTCTGCCCGAAGCCGAACACGCCGTTTCAGTGGGAGCCGATTTGCGAAGAACGCGAGTTGAAGCGTCGTTTGAAAACGGTGGCGAAGAACATGGCACGCATTCCCAACGTCGAGGTTCGCATGATGTCGGCGCGCATCGCGCACGAACAAGCTTTATTTTCACTCGGCGACCGTAGGCTTTCCGGTTTCATCGAAGCGGCGGCGCGTCACGACGGCGACCTCAATCGCGCGTTGCGTGAAACGGGAATTGACCCGTC
>JBGTMR010000102.1:0-17162 GCA_041743485.1 Pyrinomonadaceae bacterium | reverse complement strand
AGTCTCGCCCGTGCGAAGGTCTTTGACCTGCAAAGTGTATTGGCGAAACCCCGTCGTATCGGTCGAGTAAGCGAGCAAATTGCCGTCGTCGCTGACGGTGTATGCGCCGACACTAAAAAACTTTAAGCCTTCGGCAAGCTTGTTCAAGTCGAGCGTGATTTCTTCTTTCGCGTCGAGTGAACCTTTTTTGCGACATTGAATCGGATACTGTTTGCCTTCTTCGGTGCGCGAATAATAAAAATAATCGCCGAGTTTATAAGGCACGCTCAAATCGGTCTGCTTGATGCGTCCCAAGATTTCTTTGTACAGATTTTCTTGAAACGCTTCGGTCGGTTTCATCACCGCATCGGTGTATTTATTTTCGGCTTCGAGATAGCTGATGACTTCCGGGTTCGCCTTCTCGCGCATCCAAAAATAATCATCCGTCAACTTTTCGCCGTGAATGCCGGTCACCTTCGCCGCCTTTTTAGCGACGGGTGGTTTTACTTCCTGCGTGTTGGTTTGGGCTTCGAGTGTCATGGTGGTTATCGGTATCAAACTGAAAATAAGCAACGGGACGATAAGTGAACGCAAGTTCATTGCTTTATGCCTTTCTTTTAGTGGTCGGTAGTCAGTGGTCGGTAGTCAGTAGAAGCAGTTTGAACACTGACCACTGACCACCGACCACTGACCACTGTTTCTCGCAAGCACACGGCTCGCTTTTAATCGTGAATTGTTCAACCGCGCGGCGGCACGCCCCAACCCGAACCGATATAAACGCCGTCCTGCACGATGCACGGCACGGTCGGGTCATCGCCGGAGAAAGCGAACATCTCCGCCCGTCGTGTGCGGTCGTTCTGCGCGTCGTATTCGGTGAACGGGATGCCCTGCGCGTTGTAATGTTCGCGCGCCTGCTGGCAATACGGACAGCCGGGTTTGATGTACATAATTAAACTCATAAGCTTCTTCTTTAATTCCTCCATATTTAGTTTGCTTCTTGTTATGCGCTTGCAATCATAACTGATGTACAACGCTTTTCAGCAGTTGAAGAGTATGTTAATAAATGGCGCTGTTTATGATTTAGGGTGTGTATGTTGCAACGCCGATTTAATTATTCTGGAACGGCGGGGAGCGGAATGGCAGTCAAACGAGTAAGCTTATCCAAGCACTAATACGGAGACCATGAAGTGAAGCCCGAAGAAATCAATGCCCTCGCAGCAGTTGCTCAAGCCGTTTTAGCCTTGGCGACTCTGGTAATTTCCCTTGCTATTTCATGGTTTGTTTATCGTGGAACGAAGCGAATCGCTAAAGCCGAGCATGACCGTTCAATCCGCGAATGGTGGAATACGCTAGACACTATCGCTCTTTCCAATGATGAGATGTTGAAAGTAGCCGACGAACTGATGAATCCTTTATTAGCCACGCAGTCTATGGATGAAAAACGTCGCAGATGGTTTGCGTTCGTAGTCTTAAACGCCCTTTCCAGCAGCTATGTCGGGGCGAAAACCGGTATGACTCAATCATCAAACGATACGATAGAGATTGTGAAGCATCATTTGCGAAATCTTCTCTCTTCAGACGACATCTTCAAGCTGACTCAATACGGATACGAAAAAGATTTCGCTGTTCTGTGCAAAGAAATTCACGATGAAGCAGCAAATCAATCTGCCATCCATGCAAAGGCGACACCGGTCGAACCGGTATCAGCACAACCGACCGAAATACTAAACACCGACACTCAAAGATTTTCTCCTCCATCAACAAAGATTGTCTGACCCGTTACAAAATCACTTTCGATAAAAAACTGAACCGCATCCGTTATGCCTTGGGTAGAACCTACTTTTTTAAGCGGTATGTCCTCGGCGCGTTTCAATAGATAACTCATATCTTTGCCTGCCGGTGGAAGAATCAAACCCGGGGCGATGCCATTCACCCTAATGTCAGGCGCAAGGTGAAAAGCTGCCATACGAGTTAGTTCGGATAGAGATTTCTTGGTTATCAAATAGTCAAAATACTTTGTTTGGTTTCTCACTATTTCGGTATCCAAAATGTTTATGATGACACCTTGTTTGACCTGCTTTGCGAATTCTTTAATCAGAATATAAGGTGATTTGAAGTTGACGTTGAAGAGTGTTTCAAATTCGTCGTAAGAACTGCCCTCTAAAGAGGATTCAAAGAACAACGAAGCATTGTTGATTAGGACACTCAATCCGAAGGTTTCGGATACTTCGGTTATAAGAGATTTAGTTTCTGAAAGAACATTAAAGTCAGTGCGATATAATTTGCATTCGACATCCTTCGATATTATCTCCCTTTGTAAGACTTCTGCTTTGTCAAAGGATTGAGAATAGTGGAGCGCAATGTCATATCCCAAGTCAGCGCAACGCAAGGCGATTGCCTTGCCTATGCGATCAGCACCACCGGTGATAAGAGCAGTTTTCTTCATTCTTCATTTTTCCTGAATCTCTGATGTTTTTTGCATTCACCAAATATGCTACTTAAAACATAAGCACTTTTCAAAAGTTTTTACATCATACTGCACGACGAAACCGCGCAATGTTTGCATATCGAAAGATTGCGATTTCAGTGCCTTCTAAAATCTATGCACAAATCCATCGAACCCGCACAACTCGCCGCGCGTCTGGCAAACGGCGAAGAACTTCGCGTCATTGATGTGCGCGAACAAATCGAATACGACATCGCGCGTCTTGAGCAAGCGGAATTGATGCCGCTTTCGCGTTTTCAAGAGTGGGCGGACACGCTCGACCCGTCGCAAGAAACGGTGTTTATGTGTCATCACGGCATACGCAGCGCGCAGGTTTGCATGGCACTCGCCCGCGTCGGCTTCACCAAACTTCACAACCTCTCCGGCGGCATAGACGCTTGGTCGAAGGAAGTTGATGCGCGCGTGCCGCGATACTAAAAGCGCAACATGCTCCCATGTAAATCCGCGTGCAATCCGCCGCCCCCGTGTCCGTCGTATATCTGACACTTCCGGTAAATCCCAATTTCAGTAACGAGGACAAAATTATGAAACGCACAATTATCACTTCGCTCTCTGCCGCCGCTATGCTCAGTTTAGCCGCGTGCGCCGCACCCGAATCAACCGTCAACCGAAACGCTGCCCCGACCACCACCAGCAGCCCGATGACATCAGCAAGTCCGATGATGTCGGCAAGCCCTATGACTACTACGGAGAATCCGATGGTCGGCGGCGCGGCGATGTACGCCAACAAAGACATCGTTGACAACGCCGTCAACTCGAAAGACCACACCACGCTTGTCAAAGCCGTCACAGCCGCCGGTTTGGTTGATACACTCAAAGGCGCGGGACCGTTCACCGTTTTCGCACCGACCAACGCCGCGTTTGAGAAACTGCCAGCCGGAACGGTTGACACATTGCTCAAGCCCGCCAGCAAACCGGCACTCACCAAAGTCTTAACCTATCACGTCGTTCCCGGCAAACAGGACGCCGCGACCATCGCCAAAGCCATCACCGACGGTAACGGCAAAGCCACTTTCAAAACCGTCGAAGGCGGAATGCTGACGGCTTCAATGGAGGGCGGCGATGTCATCATCACCGATGCCAAAGGCGGCAAAGCGAAAGTCACCACCGCCAACGTCATGCAATCCAACGGCGTCATACACGTTGTTGACGGCGTGTTGATGCACAACTAACTTCACTCACAATCTACACAAGAGAAACGCGACACAATCACGCCTCAAAGCGTTTTGTGCCGCGTTTTTTTGAGTTTGAACTTTTGCTTGAAAGCTAAGGTCATGGAATAAACACATCAACCGCGAGTGACCAACCGGGCAGAGCGGGTTCGGCTTCCGCGATGTCGCCTTTGCGGTAGATGCGCGGCACATCCGGCGCATCGGCGCGATAAACTCTCACTACCTTTTCCCGCAAAACATCCACATCCCAAAACACAAGCGTGCCACAAGCAAAGTAATCCGCGCGCTTCTGCTTTATCTCGCGTTCGGCTGTCGCGCCGTAGTCGTTTTTGCTTCTGACCTCAACGGCAAAGACGGGCGCACCTTGAAGAAAATCGCCGCCGCGCAACTCTCCCGTAAAGAACGCGGCATCGGGACTGAACGATTTCCGGTGCGGCAGATTCACGATGAATCCGACGTTATCGGGAAACGCATAACCGGATTTCGTCACCTGTTCGTAGTCGTCAAGACTGCGGTAGATTTTGCCGCCGGAGCGACCCGAAACCCCGCCGGTGGGTGGCATCTCGATAATTTCTCCGTTCACGATTTCAGCCTTCCCGTTTTCGGGAACGCCGTATAAATCTTCACCCCCGACTTCAAATCTAATACTCATAAATCACCGCTTTATCACTCTGACGGCGAAGCATCGGCTTGAGTGTGCGCCGTGTCTTTGACGATTTGCCGTCCAAGCCCGCCCGCGTCGAAGTAGGCGCGTGAGCGTGTCACACGGTCGCCGTCAATTTCCAACAGCGTCACGCCTTCGTAATGGATAGCTTCGCCGTTGGTCGAAGTTCCGTCCGTGACCCACTCCAAGGCGGCGCGTCCTTCGGCGGCGAAGACGTTGCGAAACTCCGATTTGACCGCCCCGAATGTGTCGCGGTACGTCGTCCAGAATTTGCGCGCTCCTTCCGTGCCGTGAAACTTTTCCGGCGCGACGACGTTGCCGACTTCGCATTCTTCCGCGTACAAACCGACAATCGTTTCAAGGTCACGATTATCTTCCAAGCTTCGCAGTGCCTCGACAAATTTATCCGCCACTTGCTTTGACATAATTTTTCCCTTTTGCTCCTCTTGTGCTTTTGATGTTCGACACCGATTATGAGAGTACGTTTCTTATCCTCAACGTCTTACCACTATCCACTATCAGTTATCCACTATCCACTACTCACGGTTTCTCATATCCGAGAACGCGCGTTTCAAGACGCCCCGCGTTCGGGTCACTGTTGAAGGCGACGAAGCCTTCGCGTTGTCCGCCGCGCGGCACAAACGGAAACTCAAGCTCGCCCGTTTCCGCGTCTGCGCCGTCGAGTTTTAGCTTCACTTCGACGCGCACGCCTTCCGCCGTTTCGTCGCCCGCGTTTTTTACCGTCACCGGAATCACGAAGCGTTTCGTGCGCTGTTCGCTCGCTCCCAAACGCACCTGAATATCGGGCGGATTGTTTCCGAGCGTCGCGGCGTCATAACTCAAATAACCTATCACGCCCATCACGAGAATCAGCGAAACCGCGAACACAATCCACTCTAAAATGTTCTTTTTAACCGCGCTCATCGTCTGTTCGTTTCACCGCGTCATCCATCATATTCAGTGTGCGTTTCCGACTTGCAACAACAACCTTCCGGCACTCGCGCCGAGCGCGCCCGCGACTCCTAAAACCACCGTTTGCGCGACACAGATTTCAAGGCTCTCGCCGTCGAAGCGTCCGAAGAACCACAGTATCAACGACGAAGCCAGAAGCGCGACGGCGTAAGTGATAAACGCATTCATCGCCACCATTCGCGCACCATCGGCGCGCACAAACTTACTTGCGCCGTGAAACTCGCTGTACGTCAAAAGCAATACTCCAAAGACGAGCGACATCACGCTCAAGCCGAGCAGTTTCAAAGGCGAAGATTCAATGGCGACGACTAAAATTTCTTCTGTCGGGGCGACGTTCGCCGCGAACAACACCGCCCCGCACATCGCAATCACGAGTTGCCCGTTGAAGCTGATTTCATCCTTCGGGCTTTGCCGCTCCGCATCGTCGTTATCATTGTTATCATCGCGCGGTTTATCTTCGTCATGTTGCTCACCGCTTTCCGGCTGCCCTTCGCCGCCGAGTTGCGCCGTGCCGACTGAAACGCCGATGGCGACGGTCATCGCTTCGACGACAATTTGATTGATGATTTCCGCTCCCGTCATCTCACCCGTCAAACGTCCGCACAACCACAGCACGACGGTTGCGACGACCAATCCCAACCCCATCTCCTCAACCGAATCAATCGCCACCTCCGCGAAACTCGCATCCTCGCGCAAGCCCGCGTAGCGGTTATAACCGAGCAGCAGAACGTAAGTCACCAACACATAACCGATGAGCCGCGAAGGTCGCACCGTCAAACCCGCGAACCACATCTCCATCGTGTACAGCAGCGGCAAACTGAACAACAACCCGCCCGCGATGCCGCGCGCATACTCTCTGGTTGAATCGGCGATGGAGCGACGCATGGTAAGAAGCGATGAATGATGATTGATGAGTGATGAATGCCAAGCAAGGAATGTTAAGCGAGAAAATGATTTTACTCATCATTCATCACTTATATCTCATCATTTGCTTTATGTGTTCGACGTGCTTGTCGCCGTGTGCGACGTAGCGCGTGAGTAATTCATCAAGGGTTAAGCGTCCGTCATCGGGGTGGATTCCGGCGCGTCGCCACACAACATCGTCACCCGCGATGCTTTCCAACCACATTGCCCAACGCGCGTGAAGCCCTGTGAGGATGCCGAGCGAAACCTTAATCGGCATCTTATTGTCGGCGGTGTTCGCCCACGCTTCTTGGTCGTAAGGCTTGAGTGTCGGCGTGTCTTCGGTCGCAATCAGCTTCATGCGAATGTAAGCGTTGAAGTGCGAATCGGCGAGGTGATGCACGACTTGGCGCGGCGTCCAACCGCCCGCGCGATACGGCATGTCGAGTTGCGCGGGCGGAAGCAAATCAATCGCCTGTTCGACCTGCGTCGGCAAATTGCCAAGCCGCGCAATCAACGCGCGACGTTCCTTTTCGGTAATCTTCATGGCAGCGACTACTCCTTGCATGGTTTGAAAACTGCGAGTCAAAGGTCGGCGGTTAAATCTGTTCGGTCGAAACCGCCGCCAGTTCATCGCCGCGCGTGCGTATCGCGTCGCGTTCGGGTTCACTCGTGACGTGAAGACGTGCGAGAACGACACCACATACAAGCGCGACCATCGTTATCGCGGCTGATGTCCAGAAAGTCACGAATAAACTGCGGTCGGTAATCTCTTGTGCCGCTCCGCCGACGATAAGAAACGATGCCAGCATCGGACCCGCAAACCGCGCGAGGCTGCCCAAAGATTGCACGAATCCCATCATGCCGCCCTGCACATCCGCCCCGACGGATTTCGATGCGATGCTTGTCAAAAGCGGCGACGCGAGTTGATTACCAATCGAGATTAACGCGCTGGCAACGAGTAAAATAATCATCGCTTCAAGCCAACCATGACTTGTCGGATTGACGAACGGCAGTGCGACAAAACCCACGACGAGTAACGCCAAACCGCCGATGACGAACAGTGCTTCGCTTTTCTCTTTCACGAAACGCCGCACCACGACGACCTGCGCGATAACGGCGATGATGCCGATAAAGCTGAACATATAACCGTTATGAACTTCGTCGAAGTTGAAGCGGTACATCGTGAACAAAGCAAAACTCGTCGTCATAATCGAGAACGCGACGATAATCAAAAAGTATATCGCCATCGTCAAAGCCAGTTGACGGTTCGCCAGATAGCCCAACATGCTCGTGCGCTTCTGCCCCGCGATGCGCGCCTTAACTTCTTCCGTCAAACTCTCCGGCAACACGAAGTAGAGCAACGCCGCGTTGACAAGTGACAGCACGCCCGCGAAATAGAACGGCATCGCCGGACTAACTCCGCTCAAGATGCCGCCAATCGCCGGACCGAAAATAAACCCTAAGCCGAACGCCGCCCCGACGAGTCCCATGCCTTTCGCGCGGTCTTCCTGCGTCGTCACGTCCGCGATATAAGCCTGCGCGGTCGAGATGTTGCCGCCCGTTATCCCCGCCAAAATCCTACCCGCGAACAACCAAGCGAGCGTCCCCGCCGCCCCCATCATAAAGTAACTGATTGCCGAACCGATGATGCTCACCAGCAACACGGGTCGCCGCCCGTACCTATCCGACAACCTTCCCAGCAAAGGCGCGAACACAAACTGCATCAGCGAATATACCGCGAACAGCCACCCGACGACATTCGCCGCCGCCCCGAACCTCTGAACGTAATAAGGGAGAATCGGAATCACGATGCCGAAGCCAACGAGGTCAATAAAAATAGTGATGAAGATGACGACTAACGGAGAACGTTTCATAAAAATTGACGGTTAATTGTCCAAGCGGATTTTAATTTTCGAGGTGTTTTTATTTCGTTCAATCTTCAATATTGAAAGTAAGCATCGCCATCGAACCCTAAACTCTGAACATCAAACTACAATTCAAACGGCGGCTGACCATCGGCATCCTTGTCGCGCTCAACCGTTTCCCACACTATCGCGCAAACCTGCATCCCGCCGTCCTCCTCGCGTTCCCATTCATCATACAAACGGTCTTCGAGTTCCTGCTTCGTGACGCCGCCGTACTTGCCTTCGATGTACTCGAACCGGAACGGCTTGCGCGGGCGATGCTTGTTCATATTTTGGTTGAGGCGAAGAAATTGAAATGAAGCAGATTAACAAGTGTTCAGTCTTGATGTTTCTCCAGCATCTATTCCTCTGGTTCTGTCTTCGCTGGCGGCAATCCGCGCTCCATCCGCAAAAGACGATTCTCCAGTTCGAGTTTCAGAATCCGGTACTCTGATTCTTCATGCTCTCGCTGATGACGCAGTTCCGTACTTAGTCGCTCGACAGCACTTTGCAGACGGCGAATGTCTTCATCCACCGTGCGCGATAAATCACGCACATCCTTCTGTAATTCATTCAACGCCGACTGCAAACGGCTAACCGCTTCGGTGAGCGTGAAGACCTGCCGCATAAACTCAAACAGTTGCTTCCACACGTTGACGCTCCTTCATTTGCGTAATGATGTGGCGCGTCTCCGCTTGTAGTTGTTCTATCTCCTGTTGCCCGGAAGCGATACGCTCGTTGGCTTGCCGCATCGCAGTCAGCATCCGGCTTACTTCAGCATCCATTTGCTGTGCTTCCGCTTCTGTAATGTCAAGTTTGAAAACTTCTTCCATAACTCACCTCCGCGTGAATTTTAACATCATGCCCATATCATCAAACTTTAACCTGCCTTTTGCCTGACTGATGCGATTCATCTTCTCCGACTCCATCAATCAAATTATCGAGCAATGAAACAAGCTTTTGATAATCCGATTTCCTCAGTGCCATGACGACTAAGTTTTAACACAGCCCCGCCCGCTCGCGCACATCGAAGCGCGACATGCTGGACGCTCCTCGCGCACAAGGGTTAAACTCAACCGCAAAACTTCATTTCCATCAAAACGAACTCAACAAATTTATGCCCGTCAAACAATCGCGGACGCTGGTTGTGCGCCGCAACACGACACAGAACAGCGAGACGCACACGCTCGCCATGCTGCCCGCTGACACCAAGGACGCGCGACATGATTTGACATTCGTGCCGGGACAAATCGCCATGCTTCAACACGGCGAACACAAAAGCGCGTACTTCGCTTTCGCCAGCGCGCCCGCCGACGCGGAACTTGAGGTTCTCATTAAACGCGGAAGCAATGCCGCCAATGACATCATTAAACTCAAAGCGGGCGAGACGCTCGAACTCGCGGATGTCGTCGGCACGGGCTTTCCCCTTGACAAATACGAAGGGCGCGACCTCGTGATGATTGCGATGGGAACGGGCATCGCCCCGCTTCGCTCCGCCCTTCGTCACGCGCTCGCCGCCCCCAATCGTTTCGGACAAATCTTTATGCTCTACGGCGCACGAACCCCCGCCGCATTCTGTTATACGGCGGAAGCCGACGAATGGCGCGCGGGCGGCGTCGAACTGCGTCAAGTCATCTCGCAACCCGAAGGCTACGAATGGTCAGGCTCGACCGGATACGTTCAATCGTTGCTGGACAATGTGCTTCCCAACTTGAGCGCGCCCGTCGCCCTCGTCGCCGGTTCGAGCGAGATGATTGACCACACGCGCGACCGCCTCAGTGAGATGGGATTCGCGGCGGAAGATATATTGACCAATTACTAAACACGCGAGTGAACAGGCAAGCGAGTTTAATCTTGCTGAATGAATGCTCATTCAGTACAATGCGCCGCACGTCACGACCCTCAATCTTTAACTTCAAAAACCCGAAAGCACGAAAGAAAACTTTCTATGATTCGCATTGAAAAAGCCGCCGTACTCGGTGCGGGAACGATGGGAGCGGGCATCGCCGCGCATCTCGCCAACGCCGGAATCCCCGTTCTGTTGTTGGACATCGCGCCGCGCGAACTCAATACAGAAGAACAAGCGAAAGGCTTGTCGCTCGATGATAAGCGTGTCAAGAACCGCATCGCCAATGCCGGGCTTGAGACGGCGAAGAAGGCGCGTCCCGCCGCGTTCTTCGCTCCTGAAAAAGTCGCGCTGGTCAGTGTCGGCAACTTCGCGGACGACATGGCGAAGTTGAAGGATTGCGATTTCGTGATTGAAGCCGTCGTTGAAAACTTGGAGATTAAACGCAAGCTTTATACGGAAGTTGATAAGCACCGAAAGCTTGGTTCAATCATCGCGTCGAACACTTCCGGCATCCCGATTCGTTCAATCGCGGAAGGCTTTTCCGAAGACTTTCGCAAGCATTTTCTCGGCGTTCACTTTTTCAATCCGCCGCGCTATCTGCATTTGTGCGAACTCATCGCCACCGAATGGACATCACCCGAAGTGATGTGTTCGGTTCACGGCTTTGTTGACAATCGGCTCGGCAAAGGCGTCGTGCTGGCGAAAGACCGTCCGAATTTCGTCGCCAATCGCATCGGCGTCTTCGCTTCGATGCACGCGATAAAGACGATGATGGAAGACGGTTATTCGATTGAAGAGATTGACAAGATGACGGGCAGCGTTCTCGGTCGTCCGAAGTCCGCGACGTTTCGCACGTCCGATGTCGTCGGGCTTGATGTCTTAAATCACGTTGCGAGCAATCTTTATGAAGCCGTGCCGGAAGACGATGAGCGCGACGTTTTCATCGCCCCGGAGCTTCTTAAACAGATGATCGGGCGCGGGATTTTGGGCGCGAAAACGGGTTCGGGTTTTTATCAAAAACAGAAGGGCGAGAAGAAAGAAATTTGGACGCTCGACCACGCTTCGCTCGAATATCGTCCGCCGGAGAAAGTGAAACTGCCCGCGCTCGATGCCGCGAAGAACGTGGAGAATCTGGCTGAACGCACGAAAAATCTGGTGTGGGACAAGGATAGGGTCGGAGCGTTTTTGTGGAAAGAGATGAACGCGAGTCTGCTTTACAGCGCGAAGCGGATACCGGAAATCGCCGACTCGATTGTTGAAGTTGATAACGCTTTGCGTTGGGGCTTCGGTTGGGAGTTGGGTCCGTTTGAAACGTGGGATGCGATTGGTGTTCAAGAATCAATCGCGCGCATGAAGGAAGAAGGGCGCGCTATCCCTTCGCACATCGAAGAGATGTTGGCGAGCGGCGCGACAAGCTTTTATAAATCGGAAAACGGCACGCGACAATTTTACGATTTCGCAACGAAGTCATACAAAGAAGTCACGAAACAACCGGGCGTCATCGTCCTCAAAGACATCAAGGAGCGCACCGGAGTCATCAAGAAAAACGCGGGCGCGTCGTTGATTGATTTGGGTGACGGCGTGGCGTGCCTTGAGTTTCATTCAAAGATGAACTCTATCGGCGGCGATACGGTCGGGATGATTCGATACGCTTTGAAAGAAGTCGAAAAGAATTACGAAGGCTTGGTGGTCGGCAATCAAGGCGCGGTTTTCTCGGCAGGGGCGAACCTGATGCTCGTGCTTTTGGCGGCGCAGGAAGAAGAGTGGGACGAACTCGACATCGTGATTCGTCAATTCCAACAGGCGACGATGAGCCTTCGTTATTCCGCCAAACCCGTTGTCGTCGCGCCGTTCGGTTTGACGCTCGGCGGCGGCTGCGAAATCACACTTCACGGCGACCGCGTGCGCGCTTCGGCGGAGACTTATATGGGACTCGTCGAAGTCGGGGTAGGACTTATTCCGGCGGGCGGCGGCACGAAAGAGATGCTCTTGCGGGCGATGGATAAAGTCCAAACTTTGAAAGACGTAGATTCGTTTCCATTCATCAAAAAAGCGTTCGAGACAATAGCGATGGCGAAGGTTTCGACTTCCGCCGAAGAAGCCCGCGCGTTAGGTTATCTTCACGAAGACGATTCGATTTCGATGAACGCCGACCGTCTCATCGCCGACGCGAAGCAGGAAGTTTTAGCCCTCGCCAAAACCGGCTACATCGAACCGCAACCGCGCACCGACATTTTAGCGTTGGGCGAATCGGCACTCGTAACCTTGAAAATCGGTTTGCATCAAATGCTTCGCGGCGGCTTCATCTCCGAACATGACCGCATCATCGGCGAGAAACTCGCGCGAATTTTAACGGGCGGCGACTTGAACCACGCGACACAAGTGAGCGAACAATACTTGCTCGATTTAGAGCGTGAAGCCTTCTTGAGTTTGTGCGGAATGCGCGCGACGCAGGAACGCATGGGGGCGATGCTGAAGACGGGTAAGCCTTTGCGGAATTAACGAACGTGGAGAGTTAGAGATGAGTTTGCAAGAATTGATACCGACGTTACGGGAGCTTGACCGTGCCGATAAATTGCGGGCGGTTCAATTCCTTATCAACGAAATTGCTAAAGAAGAATTGCCGTTTGAAGCGGGAAAGAATTATCCGATTTGGTCGCCTTACGATTCTCACGCGGCGGCAAACATGATGCTCGGAATGCTGGAAGCGGAAAAGCAAAATGGCTAACGCGCAAAAGTTTCTTTACTCGTCGCTGCTTCGCAGCCTTTAAGAGTGCTTATGAATATCAAGCTTATTGAGGATGTAAAGGGTTACTCTCTTAATATCTCTGAAAAATCAGACTGGCAGTTATTTAACAAAGTTGCTGACGAAATCATCAACAGGTTTAACGGTAAAATTGTCGAGCGGCTTGACGGATTAGAGCAAAGATATTGGGACATTGAAATTGACGGCAAAGTCTTAACAATGCATTTGGAACACTATTGTGGCATTAGCTTGTTCGCTAAAAACGACCTTGCGAATGAACTAATTGCAGTAATCAGCAACTATCTCAAACAGATAAGCCGGATTGACGACTTGCATTAGTCCTACTTAAAACCTTTCAGATTTAGGCAATTCTTGGAGAAAAACAATGAGAGAAGCAGTTATCGTTTCAGCCGTGCGAACGGCAGTTGGAAAAGCACCAAAGGGATTTTTGCGAACGATGCGACCCGACGAGATGGGGGCAGTGGCGATTCGTGAAGCCGTGCGGAGAGTGGAAAATTTGGACGCGGCGGAAATCGAAGATGTGATTATGGGTTGCGCGATGCCGGAAGCCGAACAGGGTAATAACGTCGCGCGCGCCGCCGCCGTGCGCGCGGGCTTGCCGACGAATGTGAGCGCGATGACGATAAATCGTTTCTGTTCTTCGGGCTTGCAATCTATCGCGCAAGCCGCCGATACGATTCGCAACGGCGGGGCGGACGTTATCGTCGCGGGCGGGTTGGAAACGATGTCAATGGTTCCGATGGGCGGCAATGTTATTCGCCCGAATCCCATACTTGCCACAGAGTACCCGGATTTTTATTTGAACATGGGTTTGACCGCCGAGAACCTTGCGAATAAGTATGACATCTCGCGTGAAGCGCAGGATGCGTTCGCGCTCGAATCTCACAGACGCGCGGCAGCGGCGCAGGATGCGGGCAAGTTCGATGACGAGATTGTGCCTTTGCAGGTTCGCGTTGACGAGATAGACGGCAAGGGCAAGCGGGCTTCAAAGGAAATTGAGTTTAAGCACGATGAAGGCGTGCGGCGCGATTCTTCCGAAGAAGGTCTGGCGAAGTTAAAGCCCGCGTTCAACATCAAGGGGACGGTTACGGCGGGCAATTCTTCGCAGATGTCGGATGGCGCGGCGGCGGTCGTCATCATGTCGGCGGAGAAAGCAAAAGAGATTGGCGCGAAACCTTTGGCGCGTTTCGTCGCGTATGCCACCGCCGGATGCTTGCCGGAAGAGATGGGCATCGGTCCCGTCCACGCGATACCGAAAGCGTTGAAGATGGCGGGCTTGACCTTAGACGACATCGGCGTGATTGAACTCAACGAAGCGTTCGCGGCGCAAGCCTTATCCGTTATCAAATCACTTGGTTTGGATATGAGCAAAGTCAACGTCAACGGCGGTGCAATCGCGCTCGGTCATCCTTTGGGATGCACGGGGGCGAAGTTGACGGCGACGATTTTGGGTGAGATGCGACGACGCAACGCGCGTTACGGGATGGTGACGATGTGCGTCGGCGGCGGGATGGGGGCGGCGGGAATTTTTGAGTTGATTGGTTGAGCGCACACTGTAAACTTCAGCATTGCAAGCCACGTTTGCATGATTAAATCTTTCAAACACAAGGGTCTGCGCGAGTTGTTTGAGAGCGGAAAGACGAAGCGCATCGCGGCTGATTTTACGGCGCGACTTGTGCGACAGATGGATGCGATTAACCAAGCCGATGCGGTGGAACAGTTGAACTTTCCCGGTTATGACACGCACGAATTAAAGGGCGAACGTGCCGGAACGTGGGCGATGAAGGTCAATAAGAATTGGCGTTTGACGTTCAAGTTTGCGGGCGGTGAGGCGACGGATTTGGATTTAGAGGATTATCACTAAAGGCGGATAAGGCATGGCACAACCGAGAACCGACAAGCCGATAAAGGCGCAACGTCGCCCGACTCATCCGGGCGCGATATTGCGTGAAGATACGCTTTCCGCACTTGGTATAACGTCGGATGAGTTGGCGGAAGTATTGGGCGTATCAAGCGCGACTCTGAACGAGATTTTGCATGAACGCGCGCCCGTGACGGTTGACATCGCGCACCGCCTCGCACGCGCTCTGGATATGTCGCCGGAAATCTGGTTGCGCTTGCAACAAGCGGTTGACCTCTATGACACGAACGAGAAAAACAGCGCGGATTACGAGCGTATTAAACCTATTGCGGCTTGAGTTGACGAACGATGAAAACAAAGAATTTCGAGTTGATAAATGAGTAACGAACTTTTGCAAGGCTTTCCGGTCGTGGTTGAAATTCCGGTCGTGTGGGGCGAGATGGATGCGTTCGGGCATGTCAATAACGCCGTCTATTTTCGTTATTTTGAATCAGCGCGGTCGGCTTATTTCGAGCGGTTGCGGTTGTTCGACTTGGCGAAAGAGACGGGAGTGGGTCCTATTTTGGCTTCGACGAATTGCCGCTTTAAGTTGCCGCTTACTTATCCCGATACCGTTTCCATCGGCGTGCGCGTGACGAACATCGAGAGTGACCGTTATATGTTTGAGCATCGAGTGGTGAGCCACGCGCACGCGCAAATTGCGGCATACGGTGAGGCTCTGGTTGTCAATTACGATTATCAAAAAAGGAGCAAGACACCTTTGACGGATGCGGTAAGAAAAGCGATTGAAGAACTGGAAGCGACGGTTAAGCGCGTTGAAGCGTGACGGCTGTTGCTTGATTTTAGTTATTCACCTTACGCAGTTTTGGTTTTAGCCGCTTTCAAAGCGGCTATCCGCGAAGCGGCAATTAGACAGTTTCCGTTTGAGGCTGGGCTGGGCGCAAGTTAAAAATTCAAGGGCGTTTTAACGTCCTTCCCGCGCCCGCTTTAGCGATTGGCTAAAGCCGGTTTTTCAAAAAGGGCGTTGAAACGCCCTTCAAATTCTTTTGCTGTTCGTCCACGCGATAAATCGCGTGGCTAATTGCCGCTTCGCGGAAAGCCCGATGAATCGGGCTAAAAATCAGAACCGCGTAAGGTGAGTTAGCTATATGGTTTCTCTCACATGATTTCTTTGCTTGATGCGCGGGCAGCAACTTTTTTGATTCAGTTTTAACTTGAAAGGAAATAACTACGAAATGTCAGCCGCTATTGAACAGGAAGCGAATGCGACTCAGCCGCCGAACGATAAGCCTTCAATCGTCGCGGGTGGAAGTTTTTTAATTGACGAGACGAGCGCGGACAAGATTTTCGCACCCGAAGATTTCACCGAAGAACAAAGGATGATTGCCGACACCGCGCGTCAGTTTGTCGAGACGGATGTGCGCGCCCGCATTGACGAACTCGAAGCCCACAAGTGGAACGTGTCGCGCGAACTCATTAACCAAGCCGCCGAGTTGGGTTTAATCGGGGCGGGCGTGCCGGAGGAATACGGCGGTCTGGGCTTAGACCAGACGACGGGCGTTATCATCGCGGAAGAGATGGGACGCGGGGCGAGTTTCGGTACGACGTTCGGCGCAAACGTCGGTATCGGGACGCTGCCGATAATCTATTTCGGCACGGACGCGGCGAAGGAAAAGTATTTGCCGAAGCTGGCGAGCGGCGAGTTTTGCGGAGCTTATGCCTTGTCTGAAGCCGGTTCGGGTTCGGACGCTTTGGGGGCGAAAGCGTCGGCGCGACTCTCCGAAGACGGCACGCATTACATCTTAAACGGCGAGAAGATGTGGATTTCAAACGCCGGATTCGCGGATACGTTCATCGTGTTTGCGAAGGTTGACGGCGAGCGTGAAAAGTTTTCCGGCTTCATCGTCGAAGCGACCGCCGAAGGTTTGACGACCGGAAACGAGGAACACAAACTCGGCATTAAAGGTTCTTCGACGCGCCCTTTGATTCTCAATGACGTTAAAACTCCGGTTGAAAATCTTTTAGGTAAGGTCGGTGACGGTGCGAAAATCGCTTTTAACATTTTGAACATCGGACGCTTCAAACTCGGCGCGTCGTGCGTCGGCGGTATGAAGTTGTGCATCACCGATTCGGTTAAGTACGCGAATGAGCGCAAGCAGTTCGGCAAGTCAATTTCATCTTTCGGAGCGATTAAACACAAGCTGGCGGAGATGGCGATTAAGACTTGGATCGGCGAGAGCATGACGTATCGCACCGTCGGTTTGATTGAGAGCGCGATTGCGATTGGCGGCGGAAGTGAAGCCGACGGCAGCCCTGAAAGCAGTAAAGCGAAGCTGCGCGCGATTGAAGAATACGCGACGGAATGTTCGATTATAAAAGTCGCGCTGTCGGAGTCGGCGGATTATGTTTCCGATGAGATGGTGCAGATTTACGGCGGCTACGGCTACGTCGCCGACTATCCGGCGGAGCGCGCGTACAGGGATTCGCGCATCAACCGGATTTATGAAGGCACGAATGAAATCAACCGTATGCTGATTCCCGGTACGCTGATGAAGCGCGCGATGAAGGGTCAACTCGCCCTT
>JBGTMR010000101.1:0-3738 GCA_041743485.1 Pyrinomonadaceae bacterium | reverse complement strand
TCGCATGATGTCGGCGCGCATCGCGCACGAACAAGCTTTATTTTCACTCGGCGACCGTAGGCTTTCCGGTTTCATCGAAGCGGCGGCGCGTCACGACGGCGACCTCAATCGCGCGTTGCGTGAAACGGGAATTGACCCGTCGCTTTATACGAGCCGTCATCGCGGCTATGAAGAAGTATTGCCGTGGGAAGTAGTTGATTCGGGAATGTCGCGCGAGTTTTTACAAAAGGAACACGAGCGCGCACAGATTGCGAAATCAACCGCGAAGTGTCCGAGTATGGATTCGTGTACACGATGCGGCGTGTGTCCTTCGACGTGGCTGGCATCAGCGTCACCCGCCGTTCGCGCCGGATTGGTGCAGTTAAGCGCACGGGCGCAGCAATAGTGGATAACGGATAGTGGATAGTGATAAGGCAGGAACAGGTTTTTAACTATCCACTATCCGTTATCCACTATCCGTTATTAAGGTGTGTCGCCCGAAAGAAAACTCGAACTGCGCGCGGCGTGGTCGAACTTGTAGTGATAAATATAACCGGGTAGCGCGACGGGCTGGTCGTAACGCACGACGGCTTCGATGCGGTTGTCGCGCTGTTGGACATTGACCGATGCTCCGGGCGGAATGTCGTAGTCTTCCATGTCGGCGCGCAGTTGCGTCGTGACCCAAGCAGTCGGCTTGCTTAGAGCCGCCGCTTGGTCAACCTTGCTTTGCATCACGTCTTGAAACAGTCGCGCGTTCCACGCGACCGGAACATACTGCGTCAAAGAGTATCCGACGACGACAAGCAATAACATAGCGATGAGAAAACTCAAGCGTGAACCGCCCTGTTCGTTATCGTGAAAGCGTGCGAAAACGGTTTGAGGTGCGGATGTACAAGAGGGGTTGAATATATTTCCGTTCATATCGGTATTTGAAGAAGCGGCGGGAATGGTTTTGTTGCGGGTTGTATTTACGGGGTCGAGGCGTGTGTGGCGGAAGCATTTAGCGAGGAACGAATCGCCGCTTCAATAATATGACGGGGAACATCCGTTTCGTCAACAATCTGCGGCACACCGAGTTGTTTTAGCAATACCCATTTGAGATTTCCGCCGACGCTTTTCTTATCGAACTTCAAACGATTCATCACTGCATTGACATCAACATCGGCGGCGGACGGCAGACGACCCGCGAGTGCGATGCACGAACGCAGACTTTGCAAATCCGTTTCCGCTAACGTGTTTAACCGAGCGGATATTTCCGCCGCCGCGAGCATCCCGTAACCGACCGCTTCGCCGTGACGAAAGCGACGATACGCGGTCGCGGCTTCGAGGGCGTGCGCGACCGTGTGACCGAAGTTGAGTATGCGGCGCGAACGATTGTCTTCGCGTTCGATGTTTTCGCGTTCATCACCCGCCACGATTTCGGCTTTGAATGCGACGTGCGCGGCAAGCAAGTTTGACAGAGAAGCAACGGCTTGTTCGCTGGTCGGTGACAATGCCGCGTCGCCCGCACCGCCGCCCGCATCGCGCAGATAATTTCGCGTCATCTCAAACAACTCAATGCCGCCAATCGCGCCCTGTTTGATGGCTTCGCACCAGCCCGCAACTCCGTCGCGCGCCGACAATGTGCAAAGCGTCAGGGTGTCAATTAAGACGAGGCGCGGGTGGTGAAATGTACCGATTAAGTTTTTGCCGTGCGCCGTATTGACTCCGGTTTTGCCGCCGACGGAGGAATCAATTTGCGCGAGTAGCGTCGTCGGCAAATTAACGAACGTGATGCCGCGCAGGTAAAGCGACGCGACGAATCCGGCGAGGTCGCCGACCACACCGCCGCCGAGCGCGACTATCGCATCGCTTCTTTCGAGTTTCGCTTTTGCGACTTGTGCCAAAACTTTTTCCGCCGTGCGCCACGTCTTGAAGCATTCACCGTCACCGATGAAAATGCTTGTCACATCAAATCCGGCATCTTTCAAACTCGTCTCGACTGCCGCCCCGTACAACTTGAAGACACGTTTATTACTGATTAGAGCGACGCGGCGGGCGTGAACGGAAGCGACTTGACGAAGCGACTCGCCGATGCGCGCAAGCGTTCCATCGCCGATTTCGATGTCGTATTTTTCGCTTGCGCGGGCGACGTTAACAGTGACGTTTGGCACTATCTTTTACCTTCTTTACTCATAAGTGGCTGATGTTCGCGGCTTCGGTCAAGTGATTGCCGATGAGCGTTTCGACATCCAACGCTCCCGCCCCGATGAGGGCGGCGAGTTGTTCCGCATCGTAGCGCGCCCCTGTGTTCCATACGTCAATCAATTCATCGCGCCCCGATTTTTGTTTCCACCACCCACGCCCGTGACGTGTGCGTAAAAGTTCGCGCAAAGCGACCGCGAACAGGAGTGCGCGAAATTCATTCCGCGCATCAATCGTCGTCAGCAGGTCAAGCACGCACGTCGCTTCCGTGTACACAAAGCCCGTCGCTTCGGTCAGCGTCGCGGCGTATTCGCGCGCCGTGTCGTCATGCGCGGGGTCACTCTCGCCATTACGAATCTTGGCTTGCATCAGGACGAGAGCGGCAAGGCGGCGCGCGTCGCACACTTGCGCGAAAGAGATGCGACTCGCAACACGCTCCGCATCACGATTGCTCATCAAACATGTTTCGCGTAACCACGCAGTATCAGTGCAGAGCGATTGAAACAGATGAGCGTAACCCTGATGGACGACGGATAAATCGGCGACGCGCTCCGTCGTCAAGTCGAAGTTCCTCTGACGAACGAGGCGCGCGGGCGGCAGTGCAAATTCAGGGTAACGCGCGGCGAGGTCTGCCGATGTCCACGCGAAGCTTTGGGCTTGCGCCGCATTGCCGATGAACTCGACGAAAGCGCGTCCGCCTTGCGTGTCGTTACCGAATGCGAGACGCACATCGGCGGGGGCGGCGAACACGAAGCACCCGTCTTGCCGCGTGAAATCTTTGACCTTAGGCGCGTGAAGAGTGTCCGGCGTTTCGTTCGTCAAACGAGTATTGGTTTGCTGTCGGGTGTTGATGTGCAAATTTTCCGTCAAGCGGCGATACACGGCTTCAAGTTGACCTAGCGGCAATAAAGTTTTCAAGTCGTGAAGCTGATTGAAAAACAGATTGTCGGCAAAACACGGCGTCCCGACGATGTTTGCTTTCAATAATTGATGGGCGAACTGCGAACGATAAACTTCCGCCGTGCGTTGCAAGTAGGTTTGCGCCGCGTGTGAGACATCAATTTGCGCGGTCTGATTTGTTTCCGCGCTTTGAACTTCATCGGCTTCGAGTTCCCTTCGCGCGTCGCCTTCAATGTTGTCCGCACACCACACCGCGACGCGCAAATCGTCGCACGCGCACACGGCGTCGAACCATCGCGCCGCCAAATCCTGACGGTGCGCGGAGTCTTGTTCATTCGCAATCAACGATACGGCGGCGCGCGAATTTATCTGCGTTGCCTTCTCATCGGAAAGCTTGATGGTTGAGGATTTTTCGCAACGCTGCGATTCAAGTTTGACTTCGTAAGCTTTGGATTGAGCGAAAAAACGACGGGCGATTGCCGCGAGCCGACGGCGGGCTTCGCGCTCAATTTCGGTCGCGGAAGAATCGGCGGCGGAGTGTGCCAAACTTGCGATAACGTCGGGCGTGGACAGATGCGCGTGCGCGGCGAGAATGTCGCCCGCGCGCGATTCCTCATCGTCTTGGTTCGTGGATTCGTGCCGGTGGAGATTCATCAATTGCTGATGAAATTGTGT
>JBGTMR010000100.1:0-20986 GCA_041743485.1 Pyrinomonadaceae bacterium | reverse complement strand
CGTGTACAACGGCTTGCGCGGGTTGATGACCTGCGGGGCGCAATAGTCGGCGACTTCTGCGGGACAGTTGCGCGAACCGTCGGTGAAGATGTCACGCAAACCGCGCCCGTTGGTCAAGGTCGCCGCCCCGAAATTGAACGTCACGTTGTTGTTCAAAAACGGGCGATACGCGACGCCGAGCGAGTAATCGAAGCCGATTTCTTTGCGAACCTGCGGTTGAAACAGCACTAACTTCAAGGCTTCGGTTTCGTTAAAGCGCAGATAGTTGACGTTGGCGACGGCTTTGATTTTCTGCGTCACTTCGACATCGAGTCCGAGATTGAGAATCGTGATACCGGGGTTGACGGCGTTCGACTGCCCTTGCGATTTGCTCGAACGCAGAGAAGGAATCAGGCTGTTCGGCTGAACGAGTCCGACGCCGGTTTGTGTGAGGCGTATGCCGTTGCGATTCCAGTATGAGAATTGACCGCCGACGAAATTCGGGTCGTCAAAAATCGCGTCGAATCCGGTCGCGCGGTCATCGGTCGGGTCTTTGTCGCCGGAAGTGAAAAACGCCGACGCGCGAAAGCGTAAATAGTCGCGGTCAATCGAAGCTTCGACCGCCGCCATGTGTGAACGCACCTTAACGCCGCGCCCGGCAACCGGATTATGCGATTCATTGCCGAACGCGAAATAGTAAGAATTGGTGAGATTCAAAATCCCCAAGTGACCGTCGCCGTTGAAACCTATGTAGCCGACCTGCACGCGGTTCAAATTAAAATCCCCAAGCGGGTTCGGGCGCACGAGAAAACCGTTCTTATCAAACTCGACTCCGCCACGGTCATCGTTGAAAAGCAGGCTGCCCTGAATCGCGTAGCCTTTGCGGAACGTGTCCTGACGAAACAGGTTGGCGATATAGACGTTTTGGCGGCGACCCTTGAAACGGTTCAAACCGCTGTTGGTATCCTTCTCAAGCATCGTGAAGGCGGCGAGGTTAAACTGGTAACGGTTGTTGTTGAAACCGCCGAACATACGCGCCGCGAGGTTGTTATCGGAAAAGATAAACCCGCGAAAATCAGAAACGAACGGTTGAATACCGGCGCGAACCGATACGAAATCATAATTCTCGTTGACATCCATCAACTTGACTTCACCGAAAGCTTCTTCAAACGAAGCGTGTAAATCGGTGCGGTTCGCGCCGCGTCGCGGATCAATGTTGATGACGCCGTTTTCGCGCGCATTGACGAAGTTCGGAAGGGAGAACGTCGGCGAGAATTTGAACGCGAACGAACGCGGACGAAACACCGTATCGCCTTTGAAAAACTCGAAGTTCAGTTGCAGATTATGAATCACGGCGAGTTGTTCGGGTTGACCGAAAAACTCGGCACTTCCCGGTTCGTCCGTGCTGATACCGGAAGGCGTCGGCGTGCGGCGCAGTTCAACGGTCGCGGTTGACGAACCGCCGAGAATCATAAAATAACTGTTGCCGATAAACGGAAAATCGCCTTTGATGAGGCTCTGATTGTACGGGTCAATTAAGCGACCTCTGCGAAATGGAATGTCGCGCCCGCGCCTTCCGCGATCTCCGTAACGGTCGTATTCGGGAAAGCCTATGCGGAAGCGGTCGCGGACTTCGCGGCGGTCGGGTTCGGTTTGCGGGCGCGACTCGACGGACTCATCACCCGCCGCCCCCAACGGCTCGAAGCCTTGACCGCGCGGCAATTCACTGTTTAAGAGCGGCGAGTTGGCGGGCAAGGCGCGACGCTTGAGAGTGACATCAAGCGTCGTGTCGCCGCCGGTCTTCTCGACGATGACCTGCTCCTGCTCGAAGACTTGAAGGCGGTCAGCTTCCGGGTTCGAGGCGTTAAAGAGTTCGACGTTAATGCGATACGCACCCGCGTCAAGTCGCAAAGTATAACGACCTTGCGCGTCGGTGGTGGTGCGCGTCTTCTCGCCCGTCACCTGATTGGTAGCGAGGACTTCGGTGTTGGCAACCGGATTGTTTTTCAGGTCACGAACAACGCCCGTCACCTGTCCGCGAACTTCGGCGAACATCGCGCGTGTGAGTGATGCAGTGGTGATGGTGTGCGACGCACGGGTATGGGGGCGCGCAACGGGGGGGGCGGTAAGCGCGAACGCTATCGCCAGTGATACGACGAATCGGGGGGGAATCGCTGATCGCATTGAGCAAGTACCGTCGGCGAAGATTATCTAAAAAGCCTGAAGCGACGAGGTGGTGACTGCAAAAGCGGTACTCTGATGTTTTAATGCGGAACGTCGTCAGAGTGGAGTGCCTTGTACCATAAGACAGTGACCTCTCGCAACCATCTCGCCGGACAATTTACGCAGATACGATTGGGCTTCGCATCACGGTCGCCAAAAAGTTTAGAAAACAATGCGCGGACTACTTGACCGCAAGCCGATTGGTGATTACATTCTCACTCCACAGTCTCGGAATGCCCGTTGTGCTTCGTGCTTCCCGCACCTCCTCGCCACTAATTGCACGACGAATTACTTCTTAGTTATTTCTTGATCTCTAATTCGGAAAACACTTCGATGAATAACTCAACATTCGACGTTTCTACAAACAGTTTCATGAGAATACAGATGCGCCGCCTTGCCTGTTTCATCGTCTGCTTGACTTTCTTGTTGAGCGGCATCGTGCCAATTCATATCTCAAACGTGCGGGCGCAAACGCAACTCTACGCCAACGCGACGCCGCCATCATCGCCGCTCGCTCAAACCTCACCGTCGCACCGCAAAGGTCGCGCTTTGCGAAGCCGCCAAGCGACTCCGACGACGCGCATGGATAGTCTGGTGATAAACGATTTGGGCGACGCGGAAGCGATGCCGACGGGCGGCGTGACGATGACCGCCGGAACATTGACCGCCGATGATGTGCGGCTGCTCATCGCGCAAGCTCACTCCATCGCTCTCGCGCAAAACTTGCCCGTGACCATCGCCGTCGTTGACCGCGAAGGCAATCCGCTCGGTGTGTTTGCGATGCCCGGCGCGCCCGCGAGAACTCAACTCAACGGCGGCACGGGGGAGATTCGCCCGACCAATTCGCTGGGCTTGGTTGACATCGGCTTGAATGGGACACTCGTACCGTCATCATTCGCCGCGCTTTCCAAAGCGGGAACGGCGGCTTTCTTCTCGACGACCGGAAACGCTTTCACGACGCGCACCGCCGGATTCATCATTCAAGAACACATCCCGCAGGGCGAAGTCGGCGAGAATCGCCCCGCCGGTCCGCTCTACGGAGTGCAGTTTTCATCCTTGCCTTGTACCGACATTAAGCGTCCCGCGCTTCCGCTCGGTATTGCAGGCGATCCGGGTGGGTTTCCGTTGTATAAAAACGGCGTCGCGGTCGGCGGACTCGCGGTTGAAGGCGATGGACTCTACACCGTTGACCGCAACTCGACAGACCGAGATCAACCGGTTGAGGAGATTATCGCCGCCGGTGCGATACGCGGATTTGAGCCGCCCGCGCAAATTCGCGGCGACACCATTCTCGTTGACGGGATACGCCTTCCCTACTCGAATGTTGATAACCCACCGACGCCTTCGCCACAACCGTTCGGCTCGCTTGCGGGCAGCATCAGTCCGTTGTTCCCGATTCGCGGAGCGCAGGTTTCCGATTTCTCACCCGCCACGCTCGGAACTGTGCAGGGGCAAGTCAGTAACCGCTTTGCCATCCGTGCCAGTCCTACCGTCACCGCCAACAGTTTGACGGCAAGTGAGGTGACGACGATTCTCAGGCAGGCGGCGGAACAGGCTTCGCGCACACGCGCCGCGATTCGCCGCCCGTTGGGAAGTTCGGCGCGCGTCTCAATCAGCGTTGTTGATACGGAAGGTCGCGTACTCGGCATTTTCCGCACGGCGGACGCCCCCGTTTTCGGCTTCGATGTTTCAGCCCAAAAAGCGCGCACGGCGGCTTTCTTTTCCGCGAGTAATGCCGCGACGAGGATGCGCGCCGCCGGACTCGGTTCATACCTTGACCGTTCTATCGCCGACGGCGTGATGTTTGACGGCAGTTTCGCTTTTACAGACCGCGCCGTCGGTTTTCTTCATCGTCCGTTCTACCCCGATGGCATTGATGTCAGCGATACCCGACCCATCGCTCCAGGACCTTTAAGCACGCCGTTCGGCGAATGGAGCGTGTTCAACGTCGGCTTCCAACTCGATGCAATCAAGCGCAACCTTGAACGCGCTATCGCCGGACAAAACGTGCGGTGTTCGGACATCGCCGCCAGCGGCTTGCAGATTTTTCCCGGCAGCGTCCCGTTATACAAAGGCGATGAACTCGTCGGAGCTATCGGTATCAGCGGCGACGGTGTTGACCAGGACGATTTGATTGCTTCCGCCGGAAGTCGCGGCTTCGTCGCTCCGGCGGCGCGCCGCGCCGACCAAATCATCGTCCGCGATATTCGCTTGCCGTTTGTTAAATTCCCACGCAACCCTAATCTTTAACCGCCCCGACCCCACTAACGAAAGGTGCTTTATATGTTTCGCTTGACCCGCCATCGTGTGGCAATGATTGCTTGCTTTGCGGCAATCGCGGCAGCCATCGCGTGTACCGCGCTGCTGCTTATGCCAAATCCATCCACCCAAGCTGCCGATCACGGCGACGCCCCAATCGCTGCGCTTGACCGTAGTGCCGACCTCGGCGACGTTTATGCGATGCTCGACCCGAATAACAATAACCGCGTCGTACTGGCAATGACGACGCAAGGCTTCATCGTTCCCGGTGAGGCGGGTAATTTCGGCATCTTCGAACCAAACATTACCTATCGCTTTGAACTTGAAATGACCGGTGATGCCGCACCCGATAGATTTGTGGATGTCAGATTCACGCAAAAAACACAAGCACCGACGAACCCCCAAACTGCTACCATCACCTTGCCCGACGGCACAACCTTCACCGCTCCGACCACTGTAGGGAATCTCAACTTAGTTCCGCCACCGCGCGTCATCACAACGCATCAAGCGAGCGGCGTGCAGTTCTTCGCCGGTATCGTTGACGATGCCTTCATCTTCGACATTCCGGGTTTTAACCGCTTCGTGTCCTCAGTTGGTGCCGGTACACCGAACGCCAGTTTCCTCAATCGCGGGCGCGACACGTTCGCCGGTTACAGTACGCTTGCCGTCGCTCTTAGTTTTCCAATCACATCGCTGCAACCAACCGCTAATAACGAAATCGGAGTTAACGCCGTCACTCTCCGTAATGTCGCGTTAGGCAGACCAACGCGCTTCCAACGCGGATTGCCGAAAACGCTGACGACCCGAATTGACCGCGCCGCTAATCCGGCAGTCAACGTCGCGCTGATTCCGTTCCGGCGCAAAAACGAATACAACATCTCGACGACAACGGATGATGCGGCGGGCAGATTCGCCGGTGACATCGTTGCCACACTGCGCTCACTAGGCACGAACGACCAGAACATCAATACGCTCGCGCAGATTGCCGTTGTGCGCGGCGATTTCTTACGTCTCAATCTCGGCATTCCGAACACAGGACCCGGCGGCGGTAATAATCCGGCGGCGGCATTTCCGAACGGGCGACGCCCCGGCGACGATGTTATAGATACGCTTCTGACTGTCATCACCAACGGGGGTATCACTACCGACAACGCCAACGCCAACGACGTGTCATTCACCGATACTTTCCCGTTCTTCGGATTAGCGCATACGCCGCGTGAACCCGGAACGATGGACGACCAAACGCGCAACTAATCACTATTCCCCCCGACCTCAATACGAAAGGTGCTTTTTATGTTTAGCTTTACGCGCCGCCACCGGTTGGCGATTATTATTTCTATCGCGGCAATTATCGCCTGTGGCACACTGCTCACACTGAATCTTTCCACCGAAGCCGCCGATCATGGCGACGCGCCGGTTGCTTCGCTTGACCGTAGTGCCGACCTCGCCGACGTGTACCTCTTCCGCGAACCAACCGACAACTCGCGCGTCTTTATGGCGATGACGACGCAAGGTTTCGTCGTTCCCGGCGAAGCACTCAACTTCGGCATTTTCGATCCTGACATTCGCTATCGCTTTGAACTTGAGATGACGGGCGATGCGATTCCTGACAGATTCATCGATATTAAATTCTCGCCCAAGACACAATCTGCGGCGACCCCTCAAACTGCCACCATTATCTTGCCCGACGGCAGGACATTCACCGCTCCGACAACCGTTCCGAGCCTCAGTGCGACCGCCCCGCCGCGCGTCGTCACGACGGATCAAGCAAGCGGTGTGCGATTCTTCGCCGGTCTGGTTGACGATGCATTCATCTTCGACATTCCGGGTTTCAACCGCTTCCTCGCCTCGGCGCGCGCGGCGAACGGAAATCTCGATAATATAGACGCCAACCTCCTCAGGCGTGGACGCGACTCCTTCGCCGGTTACAACACGCTCGCTATCGCTTTTAGTTTTCCAATCGCATCGTTGCAACCAACGGCTAATAACGAAATCGGACTTGATACAATTACTTCGCGCGTCGTCAATCCCCCCCGTTCAAGTCGTTTCGTGCGCTCTCTCCCGAAACCCATCACGACCCAAATCGACCGCGCCGGTAATCCGGCGGTCAATGTTGTGCTGATTCCGTTTGCGCGCAAAGACGAGCATAATTTCTCCAATCCTCTTGAGTATTCGGCGGGCAGATTTGATGGTTCCATCGCGTCCGGTCTCCGCGCGTTAGGCACGAGCGAACCGAACATCAACACGATACTGCGACTTACTACCCAGCGCGGCGACTTTATACGCCTCGACCTAAACGTACCGAACACGGGTCCGGGCGACGGCACCAGCGCGGGGGCGTCGTTTCCCAACGGACGGCGCATGAGCGATGATGTCGTTGATATACTTCTGACCGTCGTCACCAACGGCTTCGTCACCACCGATAACGCCAACACCCTCGATATGCCGATCACCAATACGTTTCCGTATTTCGGCATGACGCATCAACCGCGCGAACCCGGAGTCATAGACGACCAAACGCGCAACTAACCTTGTTTCGACGAAAACAAAGCGAATGCCATGATGAAGCGACGACCAGTTCCGCATCTCATGGCATTCGCTTTGTTCGTCGCCTTCATCTTCACGGCTTGCCGCGCCGCCGCGCCGCCCCTTTCTGATTCGCCTTCAAACTCACCCGGCGAAACGGTTGCCGCTTCACCCGCCGCCAACACCGACACCAGCGAAATCTCAATTCGTTATCTCGAAGCCCAAGTTCAGCGCAACCCCGACGACTTCATCGCTCATAACAAACTCGCTTCGTACTATCTCCAACGCGCGCGCGAAACCGGAGACGCGAACTACATAAATCTCGCCGGACGCTCCGCCCAAGCTTCGCTCGATATACTTCCCGCCGAATTAAATACCGAAGGACTTGCCGCCCTCATCCGCTTCGAGAACGCGATGCACGACTTCGCACAGGCACGCGACCACGCGCGCCAACTCGTCGAACTCAAACCCGACAAAAGCGAACCGTTCGCCTTACTCGGTGATGCTTTGCTCGAACTCGGCGACTACACGGAAGCCGCACGCGCCTACGCCCGCATGGAACAACTTTCCGGCGACGCGGACACAACCGCCGTCACGCGCCTCGCCCGTCAAGCTTTCCTGCGCGGCAATCTCGATGCGGCGCAAGAGTATCTCTCAACCGCCGTCACGCGCCTCACACGTTCGCCGTCGTCCACGCCCGAACCCCGCGCGTGGACTTACTGGCAACTCGGTGAAATCGCGTTCGCGCGCGGCGATTACACGACGGCGGAACGCCACCACCGTGAAGCACTTAAAATCTTTCCCGACTACTTTCAAGCGACCGCCGCCCTCGCCCGCGCACGCGCCGCGCAAGACGATATAACCGCCGCGATTGAACTATACGAAACGGCGACGCGCCGCTTCCCCGACCCGTCAGCCGTCGCCGCGCTTGGCGATTTGTATCATCTCGCAGGACGCGAGAAAGAAGCTCAAGCCCAATACAAACTCGTCGAACAAATCGCGCGTCTCGGTCAACCGGACGCTCAATCAAAGGGCGAATCAAACGCCAAACTTTATAATCGCCAACTTGCACTCTTTTACGCCGACCACGACTTAAAAATTGACGAAGCGTACAAGCTTGCCGCACGCGAATACGAAGCCCGTCGGGACATCTACGGCGCGGACGCCCTCGCGTGGACGGCACTCAAAGCGGGCAAAATTATCGAAGCCCAAACCGCTATCCAACAAGCCTTGAAACTCAACACCCAAGACGCGCGCCTTTTCTATCACGCCGGAATGATTGCCCTGCGCGCGGGCGATAAAGAATCAGGACGCGACTACTTAAATCGCGCCCTGAAACTTAGTCCTCACTTCGACGCGCGGCAATCACTCGACGCGCGTGCAGCGTTACAAAACAGCTTATAGCTTATTGACTGGCTTGAGTTCGCAATGATGCGAGTGCCGGATTCTGTGCGTTGATAGCCGCGAGTTGGTCTATGGTTTGGCGGGCGGCGGCTTTATCGTTCGTGCGTATCAAAGCGAGAGCGAGATTTTGTAAAGTCTTTTCGTGGCGCGCGTCAATCTGAAGCGAACGCCGATATTCGATTATCGCGCGCGGGTAGTCGGGCGGTTGGCGTATGAAATAGGTGTTGCCTAAATCGGTTCGCACATCGGCGTTTGAAGGATTAAGGGCAAGGGCGCGTTCGTAAATTTCGGCGGCGCGCATGTAGTCTTCCGCGTCGTAGCGCGTATTGCCGAGAGCGACGAGAGCATCCACATCGCGCGGGTTTATTTTGATTGCGCGCTCAAGATAGAAAGTCGCTTTCGCGTAATCGCCCGCTTGATAAAAAGCAATCGCGGCTTCCATCTGTTTATCGAAATCTTTCGGCGCACCGTCGGCGGCTGCCATCGTGCGTTGGGCATCGGCGGAAGTCGCCGCCGCGCTTGTCGCCATGTTTGTTGTCCCGCCGCTTCCCGTCGCCGCCGTACCCGTTCCGACGCCCGGATGATTCGGCGGCAAAGCCCCGCCGATCTGTGACGGGTCAAGCGGCGGCGCGACGCCACCACCACTACTCGCCGCCATCGAAGCGTTCGGCGCAAGCGGCGCGGTGGCGGGAGCGATGCTGTTCGTTAAGAGAAAGCCGACGATGAAGCCGAGAACAATTCCGATGATGGCAGAGACACTATTTTTTAACATATTGCACGCTGAAGCTTGATATTTGCGCGGCATGATACCACATCGTTCGACGCTCCTTGCCGAAGTTTTTTTGTAGTCTTAAACGAATCTTTAACGAACGTTTAACGATAGGCGACAGCACTAATTTGATTTGTTTTCGTGGGCAATTTCTCACCTTTGCAGCGCATCCAAAACGATGAGCGACGCCACTAATAAGCGGTTTATATGCGCCTCAAGTCTTACGGGTTGACGATACACAACCGTACCGATGATAATGCGAATTACCTCTTGTCGGTCAATCGTTCCGAGCGTTTTAATTAGCGAACCTCGCCGCCTCGCCCGTCGCCTAAACAGAACGCTTTCACAATAAATATTTTTACACGATTTCGCTTTTATAGATTTTACAAACTATGTCTGCCGCACCCCACACCACGCTCAATGCTCCTGCATCGCCACTTTCAACCACCGTACCCAAGCCGGATTCGACCGACGCCAAAAACG
The DNA here is from genome assembly GCA_041743485.1 of Pyrinomonadaceae bacterium. Taxonomy (GTDB): domain Bacteria; phylum Acidobacteriota; class Blastocatellia; order Pyrinomonadales; family Pyrinomonadaceae; genus JANDLT01. The sequence goes on along the minus strand of JBGTMR010000100.1, from coordinate 11,343 downwards.
CCGCGAAGTCGCCGCCGCGAAACATCGTCAACCGTGTTCTCGATCTGCTTAGTTCGGTTCGTCTCGGCGTCTCGCTGTTAATCGCCCTCATCATTTTGAGCATGGCGGGAATGCTCATCATGCAACAAGAGGTCGAAGGCTTCGATGCGTACTACGCTCTGCTCACGCCCGCGCAACGCTCGCTTTACGGCTCACTCGGACTCTTCGATATTTACCACGTCTGGTACTTCCGTCTGCTCTTGCTCGTGCTGTCGGTCAACATCATCTTGGCTTCGATTGACCGCTTCCCGCGCGCGTGGACGTTCATCAAATCTCCGAAACTCGACGCCGGACTAGCGTGGCTGCGCGGGCAGAAACCGAGCGCGACTTTCGAGATGCGCGCCGCAGACCATGACGAACTCGTGAAGCGCGTCACGACCGCCGCCCGCGCCGAAGGCTTACGGGCGCGCGTCACCGAAAAAGGCGGGCGGACATTCGTTTTCGCCCAACGCGGAACGTGGAACAGGCTCGGTGCTTACGCCGTTCACGTCGGCTTGTTGACGATTTTCACGGGCGGCTTTCTCACATCTTACATCGGGCGCACCGGACAGATGCCGCTTTCACCGGAAGCCGCTTCGCCGCGCAAACGCGCGAATACGATGTCGCAAACCGTCTTCAACCTAGACCAACTCGGACAGGTGAAGGTGAACCTTCCGTTCACGGTCGAATGCCTCGACATCAAACAGGTTCTCATCGAAAACGACGGCGGGATTGACGCCGGAAACACGCTCGACTGGTCAACCAGCATCCGTATCACCGACGAATACGGCACACGCGAAGGCGTCGTGAGCCTCAACAATCCTTACGATTATCGCGGCTATCGCCTCTTCCAGGCGAGTTATAATCCGACCGGAAACGCGCGTAACATCATGCTTCGCCTCACTCCGCAGGACGGGCGACCCGTTCAACAAGTCACGATTCCGCGTGACGGTGAAACGGTTCTAAGCGACGGCACGCGCATTCAGTACACCGACTTCTTTCCCGACTTTTTCCTAAACGGCAGTCGCCCCGATACGCGCTCGACCGACTACAATAACCCTGCGGCGCAACTCATCATCACACCGCCGAACGCCGCTCCGGTTCGCGGCTTCGCGTTCGCTTCCGATTTGCCGGACAGCGCGCCCGTCAGCGCGCCCGTCGCCGGATACAAACTTCGCATCACCGATTTTGAAAAGGTCGGAACAGACCATATCTTATCCGTTCAACGCGACCCCGGCTCGACCGTGTTCTATGTCGGTTCGAGCATACTTATTCTGACGCTGTGCGCCGTCTTCTTCTTCTCGCATCAACGCTTCTGGGTCTCAATTCCCGCAGCCAACAACACGGGATTTTACGAAGTCACCGTCGGCGCGAATACCAACCGTAATCAACAGGGACTCGAAGACCGCTTCGCCCGCTTGACCAACAGAATGCGCGGCATCGCTCCCACGACGCGCCGCGACGATGACGATTAGTACTGTGTGATGGAAATTTTAGACGTTGTTGAATTGCCTCCAGCTTTAGCTGGAGGACATGGAAGCAAAAGGGATGTGGCTTTAGCCAAACACTTCGGCTAAAGCCGGTGATTCTGAACCCATCTTCATCCACTAGCTGAAGCTAGTGGCAATTTATTAAGTCCAATGACTTCTATCACACAGCACTAGCTTTTACGTTGAATTAGCTTTGTAAGGAACAATGAAATTATGAGTGAAGATATTTCTTCAAACGAAAGTTCATACCGCCCCGCATCAACTCTGCGCGCTTACCTGCCCGCGTTGCTTCCCATCATCGGCGCGGTGCTTCTGACCGTGTGGTGTTTGCAGGCGGGAAGCAAACGCTTCATCTCCGACGGCGCGCTTATCATGATGGCACTCGCGGCTTATCTGACCGCCGCGATTCTCTATCTAACGAACATCTACGCGCCGTCTTCGACCGCCGAGCGTCTCGGCTTGTGGTTGACGAGCATCGGGGCGTTTCTCAACTTGGGAAGTTGGGGCGTGCGCTGGATTGCGGCGCGTGACCGCGAAATGGAAACTTTGCTTTCGCAAGCCCGCCCGCTCACGGAAATGCCTTGGTTCTTCCGCTATATTCCGTTTGCGAACCTTTACGATTTGAGCATCGCGTTCGCGTTCGGGGCGGCGATTACGACGCTCTTTATCGCGCGTCGCAAAAGCTTTCGTTTCTTAGGCGCGCTTAGTTTGCCGCTCGCGTCGCTCATCATTCTGCTCGCGGTCTTTATCGGCAACGAATTTATCAACTTGCCGCCGATTCTCGATTCTTACTGGCGACCGATTCACGTCGGCATCGCGTCGCTCTCTTACGGCGTCGCCCTCGTCTGCTTCGCGCTCGGCGTCGTCTATCTTCTTAAAGACGGTGTAAAAACCGAAGCGATGGCGATTTGGTCGAGCCTGTTTGCCATCGGCGTGTTTGCGACCGTCAGTCGCGGGACGGTGTTTTTAGGCGCGAAATACTCCGCCTCATCCTTTCTCATCAACGGTTCGAGCCGCATGGCGATTCCGCTTCGCGTCGAACTCCCTTATGTCGGCATCGTGCTTCTCGTCGCGGGTCTTTTACTTCTCGGAACAGTGGTCGCCTTCGGAATTTACCTTGCGAAAAACGACGAGAAGGCACGCGCATGGGGACACAATTTCCTGCGTCTCGCACTTGTCGCTCAAGCCAGTGCGATTGCCTTACTCGTCACGCAAATTAAATCCATCACCGACATCGCCGCCCGCGTTGATTCTTCGCAGTTCACGCAGTTCGGGAAATGGGTAGCCGAGAAAGCGATGGGAATGCCCGCGCTCGAAGCCAACTCGCTTCCGCCCGCGCAAACCTATTCCTACGGCGCGGGCTTCGTCGCGCAGAACGCCCCGCTTCTCAAACTCAGCCTTAACGCGAACCCTGTCGAACTTGCCGCACTTATTACGGCGGCGACGGGAACGCTGTTCGTCTTACTGTTCAGCTTCCGCACAGACCGTGTGCGCGCCGCCCTGCCAAGCCTTGAGCGGATTGACAACATGATGTACAAAACTGCAAGCATCACCTTTGCGATGCTGGCGATGCTGCTCATCACCGGAGCGATTTGGGCGAACGAATCGTGGGGACGCTACTGGGCGTGGGACTCAAAGGAAACCGGAGCGTTCGTCGCGTGGCTTACTTACGCGGGCTTTTTGCACTCGCGCATCTCACGCGGCTGGACGGGCAGACGCAGTGCATACTTCGCCCTCGCCGGATTCCTGTTCATCCTCTTTACCTATCTCGGCGTCAGTTACTTGCTTCCCGGCTTACACTCTTACGCCTGATTTAACCGAAATCATGTTTAAGCACATACAGCACTTCGGCTTGGCGATAATCCTGATGCTATGCGCGTCGGGGTTATCGTCAAGCTTTGTCAACGCGCAACAAACCACCGCGCCCGCCACGCCCGTTGCTTCTCCATCACCGCAAGCCTCGCCACAAGCAGCAACGCCCGCCGCTTCACCGTCACCGCAAGCGTCGCCGTCACCGCAAGCTTCACCGCGTCCTGCGATGGTCAAGCTGCGTGTGGGATTGACGGTGGATAAAAAGAAAACTCCAATCAAACTCAAACGCTTCTTTCTATTGCGGAAAGACGTTGAAACGATTAACACAGGGTCAGGCGAAAGTCTCATGGTCAGTGGCGCGTTACTTTCGCGCACCGCTTATTACACGCGCGTCGGAGCCAGTCCCCAGCTTATCGCGTGGCTGCAAAAAAACGATTGCGATACACCGTACTGCCGTGAATTTAATCGTGATGATTTGATTGTTCCCGAATTTAGCGCGGCGTATAAACGCGGGCTAAAGCTTTACAAAAACGATGAAGTCCAAGCTCTCAAGTGGCTGACCGTAAATCTGCCCGCCCCGCTTCGCATCGGTTATTACAATTTGAAAGCACCGCGCACCGAAGCCTTCGCCCGCCAAGCCGAAATCGTCGCCGAAATCGTCACCAACAAAGACGGCGAAGCGTATTTACCCAACATTCCGCCCGGAGATTACTACGTCTCGAACGTCGTGCCGCTTGAAATCGTCGGCGCACTCGCCATACCGCCGCAAGCCGCCGGAAGCACGGGGCAGGCGGGTACGCCTTCACCGGGACTAACGTGCGTTCTCTGGAATATCAAAATTAAAGTACCGCCGGGCAAAATCGGTGCAGAAAAATCCTTTACGCTTGGCGATGACAACGTGAAGCGATTAAACTGTGAGGCGTCCGCGCCTCGCACAACGACGACAGCTTTCGCCTCCTCGCCCGTCACGCAAAACTGAATCGTTTTCTTTGCCTTCGTTACGAAGCTTGTATGCACCGTTTCCCCTGCATCTTCACGCTATTCATGCTGTGCGTCGCCGCGTGCATCTTCGCGCCCTCACACGCCACATCGCGCGCCGCTGCCCGCGCCGAAAGCGAAACCGAAGCCGTTCCACCCGCGCTTCAAGTTCAACGCTCACGCCGCCGACAACGCCGCCCGCCACGCCGCCCGCCCGCGCGCCTTTCGTATTCCGACTTTGAACACGCGAGTCGTTCGCACGTCGCGCTTGATTGCGCCTCATGCCACAAAATCGAATCCGTTTCCCGCATCAACGTCACGGAGTTTCCCGACCATGATGCGTGCATCAGTTGTCACCGCGTACAGTTCTTCGCCGCCGGTGCGCGCCCGCAAATCTGCACCGTCTGTCACACCGTCGTCTCGCCGCGCAACGACGCGCGCTTCGAGTTTCCGAAGCCGGTTGCAGCTTCCGACTTCACGGGGATTTTTCCGCACGACAAACATCAATACCTCATCGCCCGCGTCGTCCCCGCGCACCCGCAACGAAACGCGACGGGCGAAGCGCAATTCGTGCGCGCTTCCTTCACGCCAAATCAAACGGCGAAACCCGCCGCCTCACAAACCGCCTCGCCAACTGCGACGCCGACGCCCGACCCGAATGAGATTTTAGATTCTTGTGCGACGTGCCACGCGACCGACCGCACGGCACGCGATGCGCCCGCCGATTGGAAAGCCGATGCGAAGTTGAAAGACGAACCGACCGCCGGAACTTTTAAGACTTCCCCGACGGGACATGCTTCGTGTTTCAACTGTCACTGGCAAGAACAAAAACCCATCGCCACCGATTGCGCCGGATGTCACGGCATCGCCGCTCCCGGCACTAATGCCGCTGCCACACGTGCCGCTGTGATGCAAGACGAATCCACGCCGATGATAAACGCTTCGATGCAAACATCGCGCACACCGTCGTCACGTCGAAACAGGAACGCGAATACCGACTTGAAAATCACCGCGTCACACACTCCAGATGTTTGGCTCGAACGTATCTCCGCGAAGTTTCGCCATAGTCGCCCGAACCATCAAATCTACAACTGTACGACGTGTCATACGAACATTCTCGAAGCATCGTCACTGCAAAACCTCGCCGCCGAAGTTCCTATCGCAACCTGTGCCAGTTGCCACGTCGGTACGCGCACGGACGTTCAGACCGAACTCAAAAAACTTACCGCCGATGCCAGCTTCAGTTGCACTTACTGTCACTTCTCCGGCATCGGCAATCGGGACGCCCCCGCGAGTCACTACGTTATCACCGGAGTCCCGCGCCCCGCGCCGCGTAGTGAACGCCAGAAAAATAACGCACCAAAAACCGAGTAGTTTAATCACCGCATTTTCCAATCGCGGTGCGGATTGAAACCATCAAAAGCAAATGAACCACACGGTACTTCATCACCATCGTCTAACCCGCGCGCAGGGGTTCTCTGCCCCGCGCTTCTCCCGTGCCTGTGTGATGAAAGCTTTGCTGTCCGCCTTCATCCTATTCTCGATTGCTCCCGACGCTTCCGCGTCATCATTTCTTACCGTCGTCGCCGCTCACTCGACGACCACACAACAAAACACACAGATGCGCGGCGATTTCGGTCGCTTCTCGCATCGCCTCAATACCCACGCTTCGCTCTCGTGCAATGCGTGTCACCGCCGCACGGACAATCGCCAAATCCCGACGCTCTCCGAACATAGAGACTGCACCGGCTGTCATCTTCAACAATTCGTTTCGGTCAACATTCCGATGTGCGCTATCTGCCACACCGGACTCAATTCATCGAATCCGCCCGTTAAAAACTTTCCCGGCATTGCCAGCTTCAATGTCTCGTTTGACCACGCCCAACACGATAGAGGCGCGGCGCGTCCCGCTAACGGATGCGTCGCCTGTCACGCACCTTTGCGGCGCGGCGTCGCGCGCACGATTCCGGCGGGCTTTACCGGCACGAACGGCGGACACACGCAATGCTATGTCTGCCACACACCCGGCGCGACCGCGAACGGACGCGACATTTCATCGTGCGGCGTGTGTCACAAGCAAGCCAACGCTTACCGTCGCACGCCGACAACGGCGCAAGCATTTCAAGTCAACTTCAGCCATGCCGACCACGGCACAAGCCAAAATCTGAATTGCGCCGATTGTCATAACCTGCGTCCCGGACTTCCGCAATCGCGTCAGGTCAGCGCGACCGTCGCGCAACAACACATCTTAAGCACGCGCGCGCAATCCTGCGCTTCATGCCATAACGGGCGGCGCGCGTTCGGTGATACCAACTTCGCGGATTGCAAACGCTGCCACACCGGAAACTCGTTTGCGATGCCTTCGTAAAATCAATGCATCGGAAAACCGTTGACAACTCGTGTGTGTGGATTTATTCTCACAGAACAGCTTTCCCCGCGCTGTCTAATCGGTTATAAAACTTTTCACCTCGTCGTTAAAATGCACTTCGTTGCTGTGTCGTCTTCGTTCGCTGGCTCTTCCCGAAAATTTTTCGTCAATGCTTCGCTGAAGGATTTATTTTATGAAAACACTTGTCGTCCTCATCGCCTTTATCGCCTACGGAGCCATACATCTCACGGGCATCGCTTCGAGTCCCGCTGCCCCTGTCGCCGCATCCGTCGTTGACAGCAAAATTCAGCCCAAGGGCGAAATAAAACTTGGCAAAGACAGCAAAGATGCCAAGTATGGTGAAGTCCCGTTCAATCACGAAACCCATTCAGTTAAAAACTACAACATCGAAGGCACGGGCGTTATCGCGTGTATTGAATGTCATCACACCGACCAACCGGGTCCGAAGCCGCCGCTTAAAACATTCGAGCGCAAAGATGTTTTGACGACCGCATCGCTCGAAGCCGGAAGCGAAATCGTCAAATCCTGTCGCACCTGCCACTTCCAAGAAGACAGCGAAAAGCCATCGCCGGTCATGGTTCGCGCGGGCGATACGGAAGAAACCGACCTTAACAACAAAAACGCCTATCACTTTAATTGCAACGTCTGTCACGATGCCGTCAAAGCTAAACGTCCGGCGGCAAACGTTCCCACAGCGTGCGACACCTGTCACGTTGTTAAATCATGAACGTTAAATCCTGAACACCAAAAAGCCGCGTGCATCCTTGAATGATGCACGCGGCTTTTTGGTGTTCGCTTCGCACACCAATCAACGGCTAAGCGCGGTCATAAAAATTAACCGTTAAATCATCGCCCAAGTCTTTAGTCGCGGTGCGCGTAAAACCCGCGAGAAAATCGGCGGGCATAAACGTGTCGGCGTCCTCAATCGTCAAAGGAATCTCGGTCACAATCCAGCGTTCGATATGCTCCCGAAACGCTTCGTAAATACTCGTCCCACCGATAACGAACAAGTCGCACTGCAAATAATCGTTGATTTCGATTGCCGCGAGTTCTTGCGCCAAGAAGATGACGGGCGGCAAGCGTGTGATGTGTGTCTTACGGCTCAACACTAAGTTTAAGCGTTTCGGCAACGGAACTTCGCGCAACGACAACCACGTTCGATAACCCATGACACAGGCGTGTCCGGTGGTTTGTTCACGGAAAAATCGCAAATCCGCTTTGAAGTGCCATGGCAGCTTGCCGCCCTTTCCGATAGCACCACGCCTGTCCACAGCGACGATACCGATGATTGCCATAACTGAAGATTTATAGAGCGATAGTAGAACTCATCGTGTTTTCGGATGACGGTGAAAGTGACAGGAAGCCGTCTAAAAACGGTTTCCTTCTGCGTGCCTCTGCGTCTTGAACTCTGCGACTCTCTGCGTCAAGAAAGTTTTTTAACGCAGAGTGCCGCAGAGAGCGGGACGCAGAGGCACACAGAGTTTTCCATTAAAACCGGCTTTTGATTCAGCCTGAATAAGATTTCAAGCTTCGCCTTCGTTGACTTCGCGCGGCTTGTCTTCGTGTGAGTCTTCGTCCTTTTCAAGCGGCGGTTTCTTGCCCGGTTGCGGTGTCACCGTCGCGCCTTCGACAATTTCTTCTCCGGCATGTTTTTTCTCGTCCATCACCGTTTTATCGTGAGCGATATTTCGCGCGTCAGCCATAATCTAATCTCCTTCGTAGTGGTTAATCTTGATGTCGTCACTCGTGAAAATTTCAGAGCGACGACGAAAGTTTGAATCGCCGTCACACCGTATTGAGTATCCACCCGCCTTGTCAAACATGCCCATCGTCATCGAACAACATCGTTCAAGAATTTAACACCATCTCCGCCGCGAATTTCCCTGACAGCATAACGAGCGGGATGCCGCCGCCGGGATGCGTCGCCCCGCCCGCGAAATAGAGACTGTTTATGTCGCGCGCACGGTTCGGGACGCGCATAAAAGCACTCATCATACTGTTCGATGAAACGCCGTAAATCGAGCCGCGATGCGCGTGATACGTGTTCGCAAAATCGTCGGGCGTGATGATGCGTTGGTAGTCAATCGCGTCTCTCAAATTCTTCAAGCCGAAAGCTTCGAGTTTCGAGATGATAAGGTCGCGGTAAGCATCGGCTTCATGCGCCCAAGATGTTCGCTCACTCGTCGCCGGAGCGTTGACGAGGACGAACAGATTTTCGTGACCAAACGGTGCTTGCGTCGCGTCGGTGCGCGAAGTGGCGCAAACGTAAATCGTCGGGTCGGCGGCGGGACGCAGTTCATCGAAGATTGAATGAAACTCCGCCGCGTAGTCTTTTGAGAAGAAAATGTTGTGATGCGCGAGCGAATCGTATTTGCGTTTGACGCCCAAGAGCAGCACGAAGCCGCTGCATGACGGCTCAATAGACGCGAGTTTTTTATCCGTGTAGATGCGACGATTTTCCGGCGGAATGAGACGGCGATAAGTTTCAATCGCGTCGGAGTTGGCGATGACGGCATCGCATCGTTCTTCGATGATTTGATTTTCGCCTTGATGTTTGAAGGCGACGCCGCGCGCCGTCCCGTCTTCGATGATGATGCGTTCGACTTCCGCATTCGTCTCGATTTCCACACCGAACTCGTTTGCCAAACGAACCAACGCGCGCGGCAATTCGTACATCCCGCCCCGCACATACCACGCTCCAAGCCCGAACTCGACGTAAGGGATTAGCGCGAAGGTCGCGGGGGCGCGGTACGGCGACGAGCCGTTGTAAGTCGCAAAGCGGTTGAATAATTGACGTATGTGCGGCGAGCGAAAGTATTTGGCATTGTGCGCGGCGAGTGTGCGCCATGAAGATATGGCGGCGAGGTCGCGTGCGTATCGCGGTCGCAAAAGCTTCGGCAAATCGTTCAGGCTATGCGCGAGAAAAGTCCGCTCCGCGACTTCGTACTTACGGCGCGCATCAGTTAAATAACGACGAAACGCCGCCACGTCATCGGGAGCGAGCCGCGCAATTTCCGCTTCCATAATTTCGATGTTCGTCGAAGCGTCGAGCGTCGCGCCGTCCCGCCACATATAACGGCAAAGCGGTTCGAGCGGTTCGAGCGTCAAGTAATCTTCCAGACGCCGGTTGACGCTTGAGAACAAATCTTCGACGACATGCCGCATGGTCAGCAGCGACGCTCCGGTGTCGAACGAATAACCTTGTGCCTGATGAAAATTGACTTTGCCGCCGGGCGTTGGATTCTTCTCTAAAATTTTAACCCGCACGCCGCCTGCCGCGAGTCTGACACCCGCGCTCAAGCCGCCGATGCCCGCCCCGATGATGTGGACGCTTCGCGTCGCGGTCGTCCTAGTCGGCGGCATCATCAATTATTAACGGGCAGTGTGTCTTCGACTTTTTCAGCCACTTCCGCGACGAGCAGACGGCGCAGTTCGCCTATACGGTCTTCGGGCGCGCCGAACGTCGCGCGATAGTCGGCGAGGCTGCGGCTTATGACTTCGTGGGCTTCGTCGCGGTTGTATGTGTCCGTGATTTCGATGTGTCGCGGAGCTTCGGAAGGAAGTTGTTTATAGGTCAAAAAGTAGTGCGTCAAACGGTCTAAGAGTCCACGCGGAACTTCCGTGATGTCCGTGATGTCGCCGTAAGTGATGTCGTTTTCGAGAACGGCGATTATCTTGTCGTCGGCTTCGTTGCCGTCTATCAAACGCAAGCCGCCGACGGGACGCGAGCGAACGAGAAAGTTGCCGTGAGTGAATCCTTTTTCCGTCAACACGCAAATGTCGAGCGGGTCGCCGTCGCCCTTAATTTTAATTGTTGAGCCGATGCGTTGTTGACAAAATTCGGCGACGGAATCGCCGCAGTAAGTTTGCGGCACGAAGCCGTAAAGCGTCGGGCAGTAACTCGAATAACGCTGCGGGCGGTCAAGCCGCAAGTGTCCGCTCTCTTTATCGAGTTCGTACTTGACGGCATCCGCCGGAACGATTTCGATGTATGTGTTGACAGCGGAAGGCATCGCTTCGGCAGTCGTGCCGGGCGAGACGCCATGCCACGGATGGGCGCGAAAGAGGATGCCGAATAGTTCTGTGAGACGTTGATTACTTGCCATTTGATGTGATGCTCCGGTCATTACCACGCCCGATTCCGCGAGGCGTAAATCTTGAATAAAACGATGCGTTTAATTGTCAGTGTCACGATTATCATCCGTCGGGTTGATTCGTGTCTATTCGCGTTGTAGTTTGTGGCATCACTGCTTGGCGGCGGTGATGTCGAAGCACAAACGCATAGTCAAGGTGATGCTAAAATCCTTTACGAGGAAAGATAAATCATGTCGGATAAGCTAAAAACCGCAGGACTTGTGGGAGCGGCAATTCTTGTTTTTGTGATTGGCGTCATCATCTCGCTCGGCTTCGGGACGGAGCAGTTCACGGCTGTCAGCGTCGGATTGTTACCGGCATTGTTGATGCTGTTTCCGATTGTCCGTTCGCAGTTTGAAGGTCAATTAAAATTCTGGCAGTGGGTCGCAATTTTAAGTTTGAGTCTGGTTTTTGCGACGTTGATGCATAACGTGTTCGGGCGGTTGACGTAAGAAGCAAAACTAAAAAAGTTGTCGTACCGGCTTACATAACGATATGAGATTTCAATCGCGGACGAACAAG
>JBGTMR010000099.1:0-5190 GCA_041743485.1 Pyrinomonadaceae bacterium | reverse complement strand
GAGAAGTAGAAACCCGGACGGTTTGGGAAAGCGGGCTTGAGGCGCGGACGGAAATAATTTCAAAATGTGAGCGGCTTCAAATCTTAGCTTCTATGGAGATTGATTCAACAAACCACTTACCTTGCGGCGAGTAGCCGTTGGAGCAAGATTTCGAGTTCGTTGAAATCAATCGGCTTCGTGACATATTCATTGCATCCGGCGGCGAGGGCTTCGGCGTGAAAGTCCGCCGTGTCATGGGCTGAAACGGCGACGACGGGAACTTTGCCGAAATCCGGCAATTGGCGAATCAGGCGAGTTGCCGCCAAGCCGTCAAGAATCGGCAAACTCAAATCCATTAAAATCAGATCGGGGTTTTCCGCTTCGGCTTTGGTGACGGCTTCTTCCCCGTTCTCCGCTTCGATGACCCGATAACCGTTCATCTCCAGCAAACGCCGCATCATGAAACGGTTATCCTCGAAATCTTCGACCAACAAAACGGACTGCTGTTTCAAGCTGGCATCTGCGTTTTTTGAAACCCCTGATTGCGAAACCGCGCTTTGCGAATCGGCAACCCGCGTGACTTCCTTACTGACAATTTTCTCGCTCATAATCTCCAATACTTATTCGCCCGTCGGCTTCAAAAAACCGCAATAATAAGTTTCTTAAAATTCACAGACTTTCCCATCCTGAGTAGTGTCGTTAGGAAGAAGGGCGGAAAATTTGCTAACATGCCGCACCGATTTACAACACTCTTCCAAATCAACTTTGAGTTTTATCCGTACACAATCGAACAGTCATTCTGCTGTCTGTTACTAAGGGCGACGCAGTTACTGAAACTTAAAATGAAGCCTATCAGCCTTAACGAAGGCGATTCCCATGATTTGGAAACCATCGGTCGCGCCTCGCTTCAAGTCGTTCACGACATCAAGAACCAAATCAACGGTCTCAAACTCTATGCCACCTTTCTGCGGCGTCGCATGGAACGCGACGCGCGACCGGCGGATGAACTCGAAACCATTGCCAAATTGATAGGCGGCTTAGACCGAACTTCCGAAGACGCGACGCTGATTGTGCGCTTCGCCCGTCCGCTTGAAGTGCGTCGCCGTCAAACCGATTTACGCATCGCGCTCAAAGATTTAATACGGCACACGGACGCCGACACCAACATCTCGTTTGACGGTGATTTTGACATTCAGCTTATAACCGAAGCGATGCGGTTCATCGTCGCGGGCATCGCCGCTTTCACCAAAGTTGAGTTTGAAAAAGTTTCCGCACCGGACATGCGAATCGAAGACGGCACACCGCCGCGCGCCGTCATCGCGTGGCACAATCTCCGGCTTCCATTCGATACGAACGATGAATCGCTTTTCCGTTCATTCATCGGCACGGGCGGCTTGCGTTTCGCCCTCGCCGCGAAAATCATCGAAGCCCACGACGGCACGGTTGACCACGACGCGGAAAGTTTGCGTATCGGATTGCCGTTAAATTAAACGACGAATGATGAGTTATGAGCGATGAATAAAAACCGCCTTGTTATTCATCACTCATCATTCGTCACTCATAACTAACACCAAAGGGAGAGCAGCGTGGAACGTCGAGAAAAACGGATTCTTATTGTGGATGATGAGCCGATGATAACGGATTCGCTCAAGCAGAATCTCGTTGAAGAAGGTTTTACGGTGGACACCGCCGCGACGGGAGCGGATGCCATCGAACTCTTTGATGGCAGCGCGCCGCACCTTGTCATCTGTGACCTTCAACTTCCCGACACCGACGGCATGAGCGTTCTCAAGCACGTCAAAGACGCCAATCCGTCCACCGAAGTCATCGTCATCACAGGCTACGGCACGGTCAAAGGCGCGGTCGAAGCGACGAAAGCCGGAGCGTTCTACTTTGTCGAAAAGCCTTTCGACTTCGAGCAGATTTTGCCGCTGATTAACAAAGCGATGGAACGCCGCGAACTCGTCGCGGAAACCGAAAACATGCGCCGCCAACTCTCTACGCGCACCGAATACTTCAACATCATAGGCGCGTCGAAGCCTATGCAAACGATTTACGAAACCATCGAAGCCGTTGCCAAATCCGATGCCAACGTACTTATCGTCGGTGAATCCGGCACAGGTAAGGAACTTATCGCCAACGCGATTCACTATAATTCCCTGCGCGCCAAAAAGCCGTTTCAAAAAGTAAATTGTGCCGCACTCCCAAAAGAACTCGTCGAAAGCGAACTTTTCGGACACACCAAAGGGGCTTTCACCGGAGCGCACGCCGACAAAGACGGCATCATTCAACACGCGGCGGGCGGTTCATTGTTGTTAGACGAAATCGCGGAAATGCCGGTCGAATTGCAACCGAAACTCTTGCGCGTCCTTCAAGAACGCTCGTATCGTAAAGTCGGCTCGGAAAGAACTTACCCCGCCGACTTCCGGCTTATCTCGTCAACCAATCGTCCACCCGCCGACGCGATTCGTGACGGAGCATTGCGCGACGATCTGTTCTACCGCATCTCGACCATTACGATTCACGTTCCACCTTTGCGCGACCGTGCCGAAGACATTCAAATTTTAACCGAACACTTCTTCAAACTTTACGCCCGCAAGTACGCGCGCCCGATTAACGGCGTCTCGCAAGCGGCTTACGGTCGCCTGTTCGCGCACAACTTTCCCGGCAACGTCCGCGAACTGCAAAACATCCTCGAACGCGCCGTACTCCTCGCCAAAGGAACGAAAATCGAACCTGTTGATTTGCCGTTCGACAACGGCGCAGCACCCGCCGCCGCCCCGCAAACTACCACTTGGGAAATTCCGCCGAACATGACGCTTGAAGAAATGGAAAAAATCGTTATCGAAAAAACCCTGCAACGCACGGGCGGCAACAAACAGGCGGCGGCGAACATGCTCGGCATTTACCGCCCGCGCCTGTACAGCAAAATCCGCAAATACAAAATCGAATCCGGCTCTGCCGCGACCGCTTAAAATAACGATTCATAATTGCTAACTCACCTTACGCGGCGGGTTAAGTTTCGCGGCTGTGCCGCCTGATGTGCGGAAAGGCTGTGCCTTTCCGACTCGCTCTTAGAAATTTATGGCGGCTACGCCGCCCGTGTTCGAGGCGTAACATCGAAGAAGTGGGAAAGCGTCCTTGCGGTGAGGCGAAGCCCCACCGCACATCAGGCGGCACAGCCGCGAAACTTAACCCGCCGCGTAAGGTGAGTTGCTAAATCAAAAAGGACGCCGTTTGATGAAAACGGCGTCCTTAAACTTTGAATCAACTTTGAATCACATTTTTATTCAACCGAATAAGTCGCCACGCTCGTCGGCGTTTCATAAATCTTGACCTTATAAACCCGCACGCGCTCATCACCGACCGACTCGCCGACCCGCTCTAAAAAATACCGCGCCAAGTTTTCCGCCGAAGGATTCACTTCTTCATCAAACGGCGGAAGCTCGTTGATATTCCGGTGGTCGAGGTAGTTCACAATCTCGTCCGCCGCGCGTTTCAAATCACCGAAGTCAACCAGCAAACCTATATTGTCCAGTTCACTTCCGCGCGCAAAGATTTCGACCTTGTAATTATGCCCGTGCAAGTTCTCGCACTTGCCGTTGTAATTTCTTAGTTGATGCGCGCTCGAAAAATTGCGCTCAATCATCACTTCATACATTCCAGCCACGTCTTTTTAATCCTCACTGATTTTGTTCATCATCAAAAATGTTTTCAATATCTCGCGCGGCGTGAAGCACACGCAAAATCTCCACTTCATCGTCAAGCACGCGATAGAAAATCAAATGCCGCTCAAAACCTTGCACGAACCACATCCGAATGCCCGTCAGTCGCGGATTTTGAAACCCGCGCTCAACGCCGATGAGAGGCATTTGCGCGAGTCGCTCGAAACTCCGCGCGACGGCATCAAGAAAACGATTCGCCGCCTGTTCGTCCGTTTGCGCGACGTAATACGAAAGGTTGATTAAGTCTTCTAAAACTTCATCGCGGCGAATGATGTTCATACTTTGCGTTTCTCTGACAGGCGCGTCGAAACGGCTTGGCGAACTTCCTCTATATCCGATTTGGCAAACGGCTTCGCGGGTTCACCGTCAAGCGATTTAAGCAGTGACGCTTCCAATCGTTCATCTGCTTGCCGTCTCTGGTCTTGCTGTACAAGTTCACGGAAATACTCGCTCGTCGTATCGTAACCGTCTTGGATGACGCGCTTTTCAACGTAAGTGCGAAGCGCATCGGGTAATGAAATGTTGATTGTCTCCATAAAAATCTCCTGCACCGTAAAAACTACTTCGCTAAAACTCGTTCCTCATCAAATAACGCTTCGACATCCGCCAACTCACCCGTCACGCGCATCGCGGGCAGACTCGCAATAAATTTGCGCCCGTAAGGTTTAGTTTTCAGGCGCGCATCAAGCACGGCTAAAACTCCCGTATCCGTCGCGCTCCTGATTAAACGCCCCATGCCTTGCTTAAATGTGATTATCGCTTGCGGGACGCTGTATTCAAAAAAACTCGAACCGCCCGCGTCATCAATCGCCCTCTGACGCGCCGCTACCACAGGGTCACTCGGTACGGCGAACGGCAGCTTATCAATGATGACGCACGAGAGTTGCGCTCCGCGCACATCCACACCCTGCCAGAAACTCGATGTCGCAAACAGCACGGCGTGGGGCGTGCGTTTGAATTTTTCCAGTAATCCCGCTTTCGATGCCGCCCCTTGCACGAAGCACGGGAAATCAACATGCGGCGAAACACGTTCGTACAGTGCGCGCATCGTCGAATTACTCGTGCATAAAACGAACGCCCGTCCCTGTGAAATTTCAAGTAAAGCGATGACTTCATCCGTCGCGTGTTCGAGCCAATTCGCGGCGCGCGGGTCGGGCATATTTTTGGGCAAATACAACACGGCGTTTCGCTCGTAATCGTAATTTGAAGGCGCGACGAGTTCATCGGTCTTTTCAGCTTCGAGTCCGAGACGCTCTTTGATAAACGTGAAACTGCCCGCGCTCGCCAACGTCGCGGAAGTCAAAATAACAGTCTCGGTTTTTTCAAACAACTTGTCTTGCAACAAGCCCGACATATCAATCGGCGATGCGCGTATGAACACACCGCGCCCGCGTCGCTCAAGCCAGTACACGAAACCTTTATCATCACCAGCGACGATAAACTCCAAACTGAAACGCACTTCGCGCACGCGCCGCACCATGTTCTC
>JBGTMR010000098.1:0-1610 GCA_041743485.1 Pyrinomonadaceae bacterium | reverse complement strand
TCATACTATTTCGAGCGTCATAATTCACCGCAACGCTTCAAAGGCAGCGACATCATAAGTTTCGGAAAGCTAAAATTTTATGGATAAGTTTTTTGCCGCAGTCCGCAATATGTTCAGCGTCCCGGATTTGCGTCGGCGCATTTTTTTCACACTCGGCTTACTCGCCGTTTATCGTTTCGGGGCGCACGTTACCGTTCCGGGCATTAACAAGGAGCAGCTTGAGCGCGTGTGGGGTGAAGTCGGAAATACTCTGCTCGGTGTTTTAGATTTGTTCTCCGGCGGTAACTTGCGAACGATTTCAATCTTCGCGCTCGGCGTGATGCCGTATATCACGGCGTCCATTATCTTCCAGTTGATGACCGTTGTTTCGCCACAACTGAAGAAGATGCAGCAAGAAGAAGGCGAAGCGGGGCGGCAGAAAATCAACCAATATACGCGCTACCTGACCGTGCTTCTCGCTTTGCTTCAAACCTCGTTCGTCGCCCGCTGGTTGCAAGGAAACGGCGTCGGTGAACCCGGAATGGCTTTTATCCTCGTCACGATGTTGACCTTGACGACGGGAACGGTTTTCGTGATGTGGCTTGGTGAACAAATTACCGAGCGCGGTATCGGTAACGGTATTTCACTTTTGATTTTTGCGGGTATCGTCATCGGCTTGCCGAGTGGTGTCGTTCAGGTTGTCGAGCGCGTGCGAGGCGGCGATACGTTGGCGACTCTCGGCGTTCTCATACTCATCGCGGCAATCGTCGCGCTCATCGCGTTTATCGTTTTTATGGAATCGGGACGCCGCAAAGTTCCGATTTCTTACGCCAAGCGCGCAGTCGGAAAACAGAGTTTCGGCGGACAGCAAACGACGATGCCGCTCAAGGTCAATATGAGCGGAGTTATCCCCGTGATTTTCGCGTCGTCAATGTTGGCGATGCCGCAAACGATTATGCAGTTCGTGCAGTTTGACCCGAATGCGCCGGATTCGTGGCGTAGTCGGGTGAATCTGTTCTTTCAAGGCTTTCACGGCGGCGACCCTTATTACGAATTGGTTTTCATCTCCCTTATCATCTTCTTCACGTTCTTTTACATCACGATTGTTTTCAACGTGGATGAAGTCGCGGACAACCTGCGTAAGCACGGCGGATTTATTCCCGGCACTCGTCCCGGCAAAGCGACGGCTGAACACTTGAACGGCATCATGACGCGCTTAACCACAGTCGGGGCGATTTACCTCGCTCTCGTCGCGCTGTTGCCGCAAATCATATTGAGCGGTTTTAACGTCGGCAGACTTCCGTTCATCGGTGCTTCACTCGACAATTTTTTCACCACGACGCCGGGACTCGGTTGGATACCGACGGGCATGGGTTATCAGTTCTACTTCGGCGGCACATCGCTTCTGATTCTCGTCGGCGTGGCGATGGATACGGTCGCCCAAGTCGAAGCCCAACTCGTGATGCGAAACTACGAAGGCTTCTTCGGACCCGGAAGCCGTTTGCGTGGGCGAAGAAATTGAGTCATTGATTCATTCAGTCATTGATTCAACGGGTTCTGATGAACCAATGAAGCAATAATTCAATTATGATAATCGTTTTGATAGGCGCGCCCGGAGCGGGCAAGGGAAC
>JBGTMR010000097.1:0-3640 GCA_041743485.1 Pyrinomonadaceae bacterium | reverse complement strand
AGCTCGACTTTATCCATTTTTAGAACGCCAAAAACCCTTACAACGTAAGTCTTTTGTTTTCAACGCTGGACTTTTTGAATGTCAATTAGAAAATGCCATGTTCAAAAAGTCTCGCTAATGGTCAGACGTTAAGTCTTTTATTTACGTCGCCTGTTTCCAAAATGGATAAAGTCGAGCTTAACGCCAATTCGGTTTGTAAATCTTGCACATATACATTCGTGTCGCTAGAATGCCCGACAAGTTACCGCTAAGTTGCGAAGTCCTGCACAAACAATCCATCGGTTCATCAACTTATTTAATCTCTTTAATTTCGACGCGGTTGACGGGTGTGCAATTCCCACTTTTGTTAATAAAAGCCGCCGACCTATCCCCCACAAGAGTTTCCCTGTGGTTCAACGGAGAAAATATCGTGTCTCAAACAAAATCCTTCGCTGCTTTACTGCTTATCATACTGGTGATTGGCGGTTGGCAAACAGCCGTTCCGGTTTCAGCTCAAACACTTGAAGATACTCCCATACCCAACGGCGCAAGCGAGTTTCGCTTCGTCACGACGAGTAAATCCACGACCATGGAGAAAGAACTTAACGAGCTTGCCGCACAGGGCTTTCGCGTTGAGCGCGTGTCGAAAAGTTCTTACGGCGATGACATTGCCGCCCTCCTCGTCCGCAATCAAGCGCAGTCAACTGACGCCCGACCAACCGATGACAAATCAACGGCGGCAGCGCGATACGAATATAAATTGCTGGCGACACGCAAAGCCTCGACACTGGAAAAGGAGATTCAGGAAGCCGCCGCCGACGGCTTCGAGTTTCGCGGACTGACATCCGTTATCCGATTGATACCTTATTCACTCGGCAATGAAACCATCGCCGTGATGGAGCGTCAGGTGGGCGCGACGGCGCGCCGCTACGATTATAAAATGCTTTCAACCAAGCGCGAGGCGACGACGCAAAAAGAACTCAACGAAGCCGTCACCGCCGGATACATTCCCGTCAGCGTGCTGCGCGGGCAGGACAACGGGGCGGCGTCGTTGCTCTTTGGTCCGAACTTCGTCATCACCATTATCCTTGCCCGTGAGGTTGATAATCCGACGGAAACATCGAGTTCACGCGAATACAAGTTTCTGACGACAAGCAAAGTCTCGACGATGGAAAAAGAGATGAATCAAGCGGTCAAGGAAGGTTATCGGTTCTATCTCGCGTCGTCGGATTTATTGATGCTGATGAGTCGGGAACAAGGGGTTAAGACTCCCGCGCCCTACACCTACAAATTGTTGGCGACGCGCAAAACCGCGACGATGCAAAAGGAATTATTAGAACAAGGCGCGAAAGGTTTTAGATACCGCGCCACGACCGGCGGCTTGGGCGGTTTGACGACGGTACTTGAACGCGAACAGAACGCTGAACTAGCGAGTAGCCACACGTATAAACTTCTCGCCGCCCTGCGCGAAACAACGACGCAGAAAGAGATCGGAGAAGCGGTAACGGCGGGTTACCGGATTTTGGATTTAACGACCATCGGCGAATTCATATTGATTTTAGATCAGCCCACCGACTCCGCCCCGGCGAAGGCAAGCGTCAACTAAACGGCGATAAGTTGAAGTTTCTTTTTTCCAACGCCGGGTGCGGTTCCCGACAATTCAGACCTAAGGAGTTTTCCATGCCGACCTCGACGATGCTCTGGAAGCATATTACTTCCTGCCTCTCTCTCTGACGGTAATGATACTTGTATCGTCTTATAAACTTTCGACAACACAGTTGCCCTTACCGGAACAATCATGACGCATCAATATAAAGTTTCATCAAAACTTCGTGAAGATGTCGAAGTTTTCTCTTTGTCAGAGGGGGAGATTGCCGTCGCAGAGATCGCACCGATGCTAGGCAACAACTGCTTCTCCTTCGTCTCGCGTGAACCCGTTTTGGAGACAGTGGAGTTTTCTGAATTTACGAAGAAACCTACCGGCTACGGCATTCCTTTATTGTTTCCGTTCCCGAACCGCATCCGTGACGGCAGATTCTCTTTTCGGGGAGAAGCTTTTACGATTGATCCACCAAGACACGGCTTCGTGAGGGATAAGCCATGGGTTGTCGTCGGTCATGGGGCATCTGACGAAGAGGGTGCATGGCTCACCTCCAGCTTTGATGCTGCCTCTTACACGGAGCAAATTCTTCGACAGTTCCCGTTCCCCTTCAAGCTTGAAGTGACTTATCGGCTGAGAGGCGGACGACTTGAGATGGAGACGACAGCGCGCAATGCGGGCGACAGAGAGATGCCTGTGGGCTTCGGCATTCACCCTTACTTCCGCAAACCAGACAAAGGTTCCGTCCATGTTCCGGCGAATGAAAGGTGGGAACTCTCCGACAGTTTGCCAACCGGCAAGATTCTTCCGGTTGAAGGAAACTATGATTTGCGCGACGGGCAAAGCCTGCGCGACCTGAAGCTTGACGACATTTTCACCCTCATCGAATCCGACAAAGAGGGAATCGCCCGGTGTGTACTCAAGGATCGGTATCACGTTACTGAGACGGTAGTAGAGTTTCCCGTAGAACAATTCCCGCACGTCGTCGTGTACACGCCACCCGCGCCGAGACAGGCAATCTGCATCGAGCCGAATAGCTGTCCGACCGATGCCTTTAATCTTCAACCGCAAGGGGTGAACAGCAATGTGATAGTGCTTCCTGCGGGCGGGGAGGCGAAATTCAATTTGTCCATCTATACGCGACCCTCCCGCGTCGTTGGTCCCGCGACGGAAGTTAATATCTAAAAGCTATATCAAAACTCGCTCCGAGTTCGACCTTTTGATTTATTTCATTGTCGCCGAGTCATCCTTCTGCTCGCTCATTAACTCGCGCCATGTTAGAGGCTGGCTACCATTATCAAGACTTACCATCGAAATACAGCCCGGCACGGGACAGACGAGATAACAGAGGTTGCAGCCGACACATTCGCTTTCATCCACAATCGGATAACGCTTGCCGTTTAATTCGGTGAAGGGAATACATTGATGCGCTCCGTCTTCACAGGCGATGTGGCAGAGGTTGCACTGAATGCAAAGCTTGTGGTCAATGCGCGCGACGGTTTTGTAGTTGAGATCGAGCGCGCCCCAATCCGTGACGCGCGGCACGCTTCTGCCGATGATTTCATTGACACTCGCAAAACCTTTGTCGTCGAGGTAATTCGAGAGTCCGTCAATCATGTCTTCGACGATTCGATAACCGTAGTGCATCACGGCGGTGCAAACCTGCACGTTCGACGCACCGAGCAACAGAAACTCCGCCGCGTCGCGCCATGTAGAGATGCCGCCGATGCCGCTAATCGGCACGTTCACCTTCTCGTCGCGCGCCAACTCTGAAACCATATTCAAGGCAATCGGTTTCACCGCCGGACCGCAGTAGCCGCCGTGCGCCGTCATGCCGTTAACGTTCGGGTGCGGAATCATCGTGTCGAGGTCAACGCCGATAATCGAGTTGATCGTATTGATGAGCGAGAGCGCGTCCGCGCCTCCTTTGATTGCCGCGTGCGCGGGCGGCGTGATGCTCGTCACGTTCGGCGTGAGTTTGACGATAACGGGGAGTTGCGTCGCTTCCTTCACCCACTCCGTCACCATGCAGGTATATTCCGGGACTTGCCCCATCGCCGC
>JBGTMR010000096.1:0-1866 GCA_041743485.1 Pyrinomonadaceae bacterium | reverse complement strand
GTCATGCTTTATCAACGTATGGCACGCGCAGAGGTTGTTCTTCAAAACACGCCACGTTCAAGTCAAAGTCGAGTTGGATAAGTAAGTCGCGCTCTAAATCAGACCTTACAAGATTGGTACACAGCGTAGGTAAGACGCTATACTTTTGACTTCGATGTTTATTGGCTTATCCTGCAATGGCTAAAAAACGCTGTGTGCCAATGTCATATGGTCTGATTTAGCATCACACTCGCGCGCTACAACACAGACGGCACGCTTGACGACGGCACACGCTTCCGGCAAACGCTTTTCGCCTTCCTCGCTCACCTTCGCCAGCATCGTCTCTAATCAGACGGCTGACTTCACCGTCGTCGAAACCAAAGCCCGCCCGCGTCTCGGCGGACGTTCGCGCTCGCGCGATTGACGATTCGGCTTTGACTATTCGGATGGAGTTTCCGACTTAGAAACATGAAACCCCTCACAGGCAATAAAAACACCATGAATAAATTATTTCGCTCCACAGCACCCCTTTCGCCGCCTCGCCTTCGTTCCGCTTCGCCGCGCATATCAACCCGCTTCTTTATCCTCGTCTTACTTGCGGTTTGTTTCCTGATAGCACATGCAGCAATCAACGCCGCGACGACACCGCTCTGGTCATACAAACCTTCGGGCGATATTAAGTGGTACACGATGCTTGATACGGGGCGTTGCTCCTCGGAACTGATAACGACATCGCGTATCTCAATCCCGAAACCGGCACGCCCGCTTGGACGCGCAATGACGTTAAGAAACTCAATCAAGACGACGTGAAAGAGATTCCCGGCACGCCGATTTTACTCGTCGCCGATTCGACGGGTTCGTTCAGTAAAGGCACGCGACTCTATGCGATTGACGTTTTGACGGGCAAAGATATTTGGGTATCGGATAAGCTCAAAGGCTCGCCCGTCGCCGTCATTCCGAATTATGAGAAAAGCTTAATTCTCATGGTGACGGTAATGGACAAGCGTATGAACAAAGACAAGCTCGACATCGCGGCGTTCGATTTAGGTTCGGGAAAAGTCTTGTGGCAAAACGAGTTCAGCGAAAAGGTTGATTTGTACGGCATTGAGCGCGGCAGCAAATACTTTTCGCGCTTCGATTTGTCGGGAACGCAACCGCCCGTCTTCGACGGCGATTCCGTATATTTTACTTACGCCGGACTTCACCGCTTCAACTTGGCAGACGGCAAACTCATCTGGAAAGTTCCTTACGATGTCACCGAAGGCAACATCAAACGCGCCAACGCCGCCGCGACTTTCGACCCCGACACGGTTTATACATCGGCAAAAGGGCGAGTGCGCGCGATTGATAAAACGACTGGTGCGGTCAAGTGGACATCGAAAGATTTCGGCGGCGGGATTGCCGAAATCGTGCCGTACAAGGACGTACTTTACAGTCGTCTCGGCGGCGTGTTTTACGACTTCGGCAAACGCGAATACGTGACCAAAAAACCTTTGGGCGTCGCGGCGGTTGACAAGGCGACGGGCGCGCCCGTCTGGTTGTACGACAAAGCCCAAGACAGCATCACGAACATCGTTCTGTTGCCGGAACAGAACTTCATCATGCTTGCCGACGCGAAAAACCTTATCGGTCTGGACACCACGAACACGGGCAAAATCAAAGAGACTTTCAAGCAGAAACTTGAGTTCAAATTCAACCTGGGCAAGGCGGCGACCGTCGCCAAAGTCGGACGTTTCGCTATGGGCGGACTCGGCGGTCTTGCGAAAAACATGTCTGCCAAAGGCGGCGACACGACCGACGAACCCGTCTTGATAAGCAAACAGGAGAACGGCACGCTCGTTATACGCGGCAAGCAACATTTGATGGCGTTCGACCCGCGCACGCGCA
>JBGTMR010000095.1:0-15672 GCA_041743485.1 Pyrinomonadaceae bacterium | reverse complement strand
GTCATGCTTTATCAACGTATGGCACGCGCAGAGGTTGTTCTTCAAAACACGCCACGTTCAAGTCAAAGTCGAGTTGGATAAGTAAGTCGCGCTCTAAATCAGACCTTACAAGATTGGTACACAGCGTAGGTAAGACGCTATGCTTTTGACTTCGATGTTTATTGGCTTATCCTGCAATGGCTAAAAAACGCTGTGTGCCAATGTCATATGGTCTGATTTAGCGATGACTCAAACATCGCACTTGAGTTCGTCAATGTTGTGCTTGAAACGATTCCGGTTATATTGCGGTAGTTGCGCGGTATTTTTCTGACAGGCATGATGTGTTATCTAACCTAACTTATAGTGATTCATTCGCATCAGCTTCTAAAATCCACAGCCGCGCTTGATTCGGGCGTATGGTAATTCCTTCAAAGATAGTTGTTCATTCGTAGCTGCTTATTTTGAAAGCGTGAACTGCTTTGAATCCAAAAAGCGTGAACATGCTTGGGGTGAAGTTTAGCCCGCGCCCGCTCGGTGTCGTGGGTCTTTGTTTTGCCGTCGGTATTGTCGCGGCAGAGTATGCGCCGCTTTCTCTATGGGGCGTGATTGTCATCGGTGTATCGGCATTGATGGCGGCAATGTATTTGGCAAGGCATCGCGCTCAAGTCGCCGCGTTGATGTTGTTCGTCTCTGTGGCGTGCGCGGGTGCGGGGCTGATGATTGTCGAAGGGCGTGCGTGTGAGCGTGAAAATCGCGTGTGCGGATTGTTCGAGCGCGGCGTCATTGCATCCGATGATGCGGTTGAACTGACTGGTACGCTGGCACGCGCTCCCGAAGCCGCGCCGGACGGTGTGTCGTTGTTATTGGATACGGAAGTTTTGCGTTTCCGCGAAACCGATTACAGGGTCAAAGGGCGTGTACGTTTGTACGCCGTGATTGATGACGAAAGGGCGGTCGCGGCTTATCGGGATTTGAAGTTGGCTTACGGTGCGCGTCTGCGTGTCGCGGTGCGTCTGCGGCGTGAAGACGCATTTCGTAATCCCGGCGTCGTGTCTTATATCGAACTGCTTGAGCGGCAAGGCATTGATGCGACGGCGACGATTAAGAGTTTGTTGCTCATCGAACGAATGGAAGATGAAGCAATTTCTTTCGCGCCTCTGCATTGGATTTATGAAACGCGCAGTCGCGTCATCGGGCTTGTTAATCGCACGTTCGAGCCGGATACGGCGGCGGTGTTCAACGCTTCGATGTTGGGAAACGAAAACTATTTATCGCGCGCAGTGGCGGAGCGGTATCGCATCGGCGGGACGTTTCATGTCCTCGTCATAAGCGGAATGCACATCGGGATTATCGGCGGCTTGGTGTTGTGGCTGATGCGTTTTGTGACGGGGCGGCGGGTGTGGCAATGGGCGTTGACGATAGTTTTCGTGTGGCTTTATGCGATTGCGGTCGGGGCGGAAAGTTCCGTTATCCGCGCGGCTTTGATGTTCAGCATCATCGGGCTTGCGCCCGCCCTCAATCGTTCCGTCACAAGTCTGGATGCGATGAATACGCTTGGCGCGGCGGCACTCGCGTTGCTTGTGTGGCATCCCCGTGATTTGTTTAGCCCGTCGTTCCAATTAACTTTTGTTTCTGTGTTCGCAATGCTCGCAGTGGCGATTCCCGTCCTCTCAAAGTTGCGACGCGCGGGCGAATGGAGACCCACGACGGCGACGCCGCGCCCGCCGCAAGCCCCGCGCTTGTGGCGCACAATCGGCGAAGCATTGTTCTGGAGTGAGCGCGCGTGGCGAGAAGAACAGGCGACGATGATATGGCGGTGTCGTTTGATAAAGACGCCGCTTGCCGTGTGGTTGGAACGGTGGCGCGTGCAAAGAATCGCGCGTTATGTGTTCGCGGCAATCGTGATTTCAGCAAGCGTGCAAATCGTGATGTTGCCGTTGATGGTCTTATATTTTCATCGCTTCTCGTTCGCGGCTTTGATACTCAATATCTGGACGGGCTTCGCGTTCATCGTGATGAGCGCGGCGGGCATCGTCGCGCTCATCATCGCGGAAGTAGGTACGCCGCTCGCGTCGCCGTTCGTGTGGTTGACGGAAGCGATGAGCAGCGTGGCGACTTACGGCGTTGACCCATTCGTCCACTTAGGCATCACAGGCTTTCGCGTGCCTGAATACAACGGCTGGCAATGGTTCGTTTATCCGCTTTATATCGTGCCGCTGGTGGTGTTGATTATGCGGCTGAAAAGTTGGGACGCCGTGCGGCAAACGACAAACGATGAACGCCCGTGTCGGTGGTACGAGACGCGGGCGTTCACCATCGCATCTTTCCTCGTGCTTATCTTCTTTGGCGTGACGATACTCGCACATCCGTACGGCGCGGATA
The DNA here is from genome assembly GCA_041743485.1 of Pyrinomonadaceae bacterium. GTDB lineage: Bacteria > Acidobacteriota > Blastocatellia > Pyrinomonadales > Pyrinomonadaceae > JANDLT01. The sequence continues at coordinate 13,311 of JBGTMR010000095.1, read as the reverse complement.
TTGAGCGTGGCGTTTTGCGTGTTGACTTTCTCGACGTGGGACAGGGTGATGCCGCACTCGTGACGCTGCCGGATGGAACGACGATGATGGTTGACGGCGGCGGGCGCGCGAATGTTCGTCGCGCTCGAACATCGGCTCGAACATCAAACGCCACGCTCGACAACGGAGCGAATGATGGTGATGACGATGCGCGTGATTTTGAACCGGACACTCCGCGCATTGGTGAAGCCGTCGTATCGGAGTATCTGTGGTGGCGCGGGCTTGACCGTGTTGATTATTTAATCGCCACGCACGCCGACGCCGACCACATCGAAGGCTTGTCGGATGTCGCGCGCAACTTCCGCGTCCGCGCCGCGTTCGTCGGGCGCACGCCGTCGCGCGATGTCGAGTATCGAGCTTTCGCGGCAACGCTCGCGCGTGAAAACGTCCCCGTTGAAGTCCTGAATGCGGGCGACCGTTTGCGTTTCGGTGAAGCGACAATCGAAGTCGAAAACCCGCGTGCCTTAACCGATTCGACGATTAACCGTGCGGCTTCGAGCAACAACGATTCGCTTGTCCTGCGCGTGCGTTACGGCGAACGAAGCATACTTCTGACCGCCGACATCGAAGCCGCGACCGAAGCGCGTCTCGTGCGTGATACGGCGAACTTGCGCGCCGATGCGGTCAAAGTCGCGCATCATGGAAGCCGCACATCATCAACCGAAGCCTTCGTTGAAAAAGTCGCGCCCGCCCTCGCCGTGATTTCCGTCGGTCAGCGTTCACCGTATAACCATCCCGCGCCCGAAGTGGTTGAGCGTTGGCAACGTCACGGGGCGCGCGTGATGACGACGGGAACGCACGGGACGATAAGCGTGATGACGAACGGACGCGACTTGAATGTTGAGACGTTTAACCGTTAAGAATTATCCACGAAACACACGAAACAGCACGAAACAAAACCGGAAGTTTAATCTGTTCTTGTATCGAACTGACGTTGCCTTAGCCGAAGAAAATTATCCGCAGCAGACCAATCAAACCACCGGCTAAAACTACTGATAAAACATCTGCCTTAAAACGATAAAGTGCCGCGAAAGCGGCGATGCCGGTAACTCCGGCAAACAAATTTACATTGTCAGCCAATCCGTTTGGAAAGATAACCGCCGCGCCAAAGACTAATGCCAGATTTAGAACCACGCCGACGACAGCCGCCGTCACGCCGGACAGCGCGCCGGTGAGATTTTTATTGCCGCGTAAAATTTCAATGTACGGCGCACCTATAAAGATGAAGATAAAACTCGGAAGAAACGTGACGTAGGTGGTCACGAGTGCGCCCGTAATTGCGCTCGCCGTTTGATTCATACCTTCGGGATTATTCCAGCCCGCCATAAAGCCGACGAACTGCAATACCATAATCAGCGGTCCCGGCGTGGTCTCCGCCAGTGCCAGACCGTCAACCGCCTGCGTCTTCGTTATCCAGCCGAACGAACCGGCGGCGGCTTGCGTGACATAAGCAAGCACGGCATAAGCACCGCCGAAAGTAACGAGCGCGGCTTGTGTGAAGAAGCGGTATTCCTGTGCGTGAAGGCTATCCCGACCGCGCCACGCGACAAGCGATACAAACGGCAACACCCAAAGAAATAGACCGACCGCGAGTATTTTCAAAACCCGCGCGCGATTAGGTAATGTATGAGCAAGCGGCGGCGCGTGGTCATCAATGACAAGCGGTAAATCATTCGCTTGCCCGTCGTCTTTGGTTTCAGTATTCGCTTTTAGGGAAACAGGCGGCGCGGCTTGAAAGACTTCCGGGGCGTAACGGGAGCCTGATAAACCGATTAGTCCAGCCGCCAGAACGATAAGCGGAAAAGGAACGTGGAAAATATAGACGGCGATAAACGAAGCGGCGGCGATAACAAAATGCACCCGTCTTTTCAAAGCCTTGCCGCCGATTTTCAACACGGCTTCGACGACGATAGCCACCACGACGGGCTTAAAACCGGAAAGCACGCCCAACACTACCGGCACATTGCCAAACGCCGCGTAAATGTAGGAAAGACCAAGCAGGACGAAGATTGAAGGAATGACAAAGAACGCTCCGGCAACGATGCCGCCTAAAGTGCGGTGCATCAACCAACCGATGTAGATTGCGAGTTGTTGCGCTTCGGGTCCCGGCAGCAACATACAATAATTGAGGGCGTGCAAAAATCTTTCTTCGGACAACCACCGCCGTCGCTCAACCAGTTCGCGGTGCATGATGGCGATTTGTCCGGCGGGTCCGCCGAACGAGATAAAACCCAACTTGAGCCAGAAGCGGAAGGCTTCGGCAAAAGAAACATCTCGCTTCGCAGTTTGGGTTTCGCCTTCGCCGGTATTTTTTATGCCGTCCGTTTGAGCAATGGGTTTGCTTGCTGTCATCTCGTTTTTCTAAATCAGTCACCTTATGCGGTGGGGCGGCTGTGCCGCCTGATGTGGGGAAAGGCGAAGCCTTTCCGTCGGGTGTGAAATAAATGTTGCGGCTACGCCGCCCGTTCGGAGGCGTAGCCTCGAAGACACTTGAGAAAGCATTGTCGGTGAGGCGAAGCCCCACCGCACATCGGGCGGCAGAGCCGCAAAACTTCATCTCCGCGTAAGGTTCGGTTTAGTGACGCATCGCCGCGCTTATCTCATCGAGAATCATCGCGGCGGCGCGTGGCGGGTCGGGTGCGCTCGTAATCGCGCGCCCGACGACAAGAAAATCTGCGCCCGCGCGCACGGCATCGCCGGGCGTCATCACGCGCCGTTGGTCGTCACGGGCGGCAAACGCGGGACGCACGCCGGGCGTCACGATGAGAAATTTGTCGGTGACGCTTTCACGCATAGATTTGATTTCATGCGCCGATGCGACGACGCCATCGAGTCCCGCCCGGTGTGCGAGTGCGGCGAGTCTCGCGGCTTGGCGTTCGATGGAATCGTGGAAGCCGAGTTCGTTTAAGGTCGTCGCATCGTGACTCGTTAAAATCGTGACGGCGATAAGGGTGGGCGGCGGCACATCGAATTCGTGCGCCGCATCGCGTGTCGCATCCAAAGCCCGCCGCATCATCTCCGCACCGCCGAGCGCGTGGACGTTAAAGAGCGACGCGCCGAGACGCACGGCTTCGCGGCTCGCTCCCGCGACCGTGTTCGGGATGTCATGGAATTTCAAATCGAGAAACACGCGCGCTCCGCCGGAGACGACTTCGCGCACGATGTCACCTCCGGCGACGGTGAAAAGTTGTGAACCGATTTTGAACCACGACACCACGCCGCGTAAGTCGGCGATTGTCTCGCGCGCCGCCGTGAGTGAATCCACGTCAAGGGCGACAATCAATTTATCGCGGGCGTGTGTGAGCGGCGAATTGTTCGCGGCTTCGGAAATTTGTGCGTTCGTCATAATGTGTGATGCGAGATATTAGCCTGACAACCGACGGCTTCATCGAGCGAGTGCAGACCGCGTGCGCGCAAGATACCGGATAAATCTTCGTTGATGCGTTGCACAACGCGCACGCCGCCATAAACGAAGCCTGTGTAAAGTTGAACGAGCGAAGCTCCCGCGCTGATTTTGTCCCATGCGTCCTGCCCCGTGAAAACGCCGCCCGTTCCGATGATAACGAGTGAACCTTTGGCGAGCGTGTAAAGTCGGCGGATGATTTCCGTTGAACGACGGCGAAGCGGCGCACCGCTCAAGCCGCCCGCCCCGCACGCTTCAACGGCGGCGCGCGGCGTTTTCAAATCATCACGGGCGACGGTCGTGTTCGTCGCAATGATGCCCGCGAGCCGGTTGCGACGTGCGACATCAACAATCATTTCCAGTGCGGCATCATCAAGGTCGGGGGCGACTTTGACGAGGACGGGCAAAGGTTTCACTTCATCACGGGCGGCGAGTTGATGATTGCTTCGCTGAATCGCGGCGAGCAGTTCATCGAGTGCTTCGGGACGTTGCAAGTCGCGCAGATTCGGCGTGTTCGGTGAACTGACATTGATGGCGACGTAATCCGCGACGCTTCGCACGGCTTCAAAACTTGCGACGTAATCCGCGACGGCTTCATCAAGCGGCGTGACGCGGCTTTTGCCGATGTTGACGCCAAGCACACACGCCGGACGTTCGCGCTTCAACCTTGTGACGAGAGCGGGCGCACCTTTGTTGTTGAAACCTTGACGGTTGATTAACCCTTCGTCGAGCGGCAAACGAAACAGGCGCGGGCGCGGATTGCCGTCCTGCGCGAGGCGCGTCACCGTTCCGGTTTCAATAAAGCCGAAGCCGAGCGCGGCGAGTGCGGGGGCGTGTTTACCGTTCTTATCGAATCCGGCGGCGAGTCCGACGGGGTTGTCGAATTTGAGTCCGAAGCGTTCGACACGTCCGTAAGTTTCGGAATCATCGTGTGTCATTTGACGATGCACGAACGCGCGTGACGCTTCGTTTTGTAACGCAAAAGAGAGGGCGCGCATAGACCATTCGTGCGCGGTTTCGGCGGGAAGGCGAAAGAGAAGCGGGCGCAAAAGGTTTTCGTAAATCATCCGGTAAAGTCTTTTACACGTCGTCGTCGAAGGTTTGTTGCAAAGAGTTTGCGAACGCATTTTCAAGCGTGCGGTGTTCACCGAAAAGATAAAGCGGTTCGGCAGCGAATCCGAAACTTGCGATGATGTGATGCTCTCCGGCGACGTGAACGAAGCGGGCGAGTTCGTTCGTTTCATCCGCCTTTAAGCCTAAATCGTCGCGTGCCGAATCGGAAAGCGCGCGCTGCTCCGGCGTCCAAAGTTGAATGAGACGGGGCAGTAATAAACCTGTGTTTTCGATTTTGTACAACACGGAGAGATGTCCGCCGTCGTTACTGCGTCCGGCGATTTCCGCGAACTGCCCGTTTGAAAGCCACGCCATGCGCCCTATGGAACTGATGTGCGGACTGACCTCTTCACCCGCATCGAAACTGCGGCGCGAACCCCACCAACGCGAATTAATAAACAGCAGCACATCGGAAATTTCTTCGACGTGATTAAGCATCAACGTCCAGATTTGCGTATCAAAAACGGGTTCGGGCGTAAAGCCGAGACGCGGGTTGATGTGGCGCGAAAGTTTGATTAAATCCATCGTCTCATTCAACTTCAAAACGCTTTGTAATTTCGGAAACGCTTTCCCCTGAAAGACCGGTCAACGATGATGCTTGTTCGCGGTGCGAAATCGTTTCGGTCCATACCAGAGCCAAAAACCCGTGACGGTGAACGTCAATAAAGCGACTCCCATGACGGATGTATAAATGAGTTTGATTTGTTCACCGTCCGTCGCAAAAAGGTAATCGAGAAAAGAGCCGTCATGAATGTTTTCGATAAAGTCCGAGCGTCGTCTTTCGATGTGTAGTAATTCTCCGGTAGTGCAGTCGAGTTGAACACCCCAGTAACCTTCGACGAAGACGAATTTGACCATGCCCTTATCGGGTCTGATGTCAATTCGTTCGAGTTCGAGAGAGAGGTCGGGTGAAATATCCTGACGCGCGACGGTGACGGCTTTTTCGTGGAGAACATGAATCGGCAGCCAATCTTGTTGGTCGGTTGATTTTCCCGCATAAGACACGGGCAGAATCGTGCCGCCACTATGTTTCTTCCAACCGAGCAGCAAACCTGTGATAGCCACGAGAAAGAAAAAGACGAACAAAAATGCTCCGGTGGTACGGTGAATCTTTCTGGCTAAGCGTAAAATTTTAGCTTGTCGTTTGGTTCGGATTCGGATGTTGCTCATCCGCTAAACTTAACATTGGTGCGGGAAAATAAGTTAATAACAAATTGGTAATTGAGCCGGTTTCAAATTGTCTGGAAGCAATCGAACTTTTATTTTCGATACTTAAAAATCTGAAACAGAATCGTTCCCGTTGTAATGACGCCCAAGAATTGTCCGGCGACCACAACCCAATCTTTCATCAGCAACCCGTGCGTTGTCCACAGGATGTATGACGAAAACGCCAAAATGTAGAACTTCGTCGAGACGCCTTCGGTCGAGCGTCGAAGGTGGTTTTTTCTGACTTGATCGGGATGACCGATTATCTTTGAAAGGGCGGAAACGGTAAAGGTTAAAACGCCGACGATGCCGATGAGAGAGAAATCAAAGTTCATGAAACTTCGCCTTTAAGTTTTGGTGTGACGGTGTAACGGCGTGGCGTCGGACGGAAGCGTGAGGGCGAGCGGAGTTCCGAGCGTCCCCGTGTACTCGTTATAAAATTTCTGCGAACCGAGAATTGTAAAACCTTGACGAACGAGCGAGCGCAAGCGTACATCGCTCGAAGTGAAAGCGAGAATTGTGCGGCATCCGGCAGCTTGCGCGGTCTTCAGCCGCACGCAATCGAATTTGTAACTTAATCCCAAACCACGCGCCGCCGGATGCACGACGAGACGGGAAATCGAAGCCAGTGGCGGAGCGGCATTAAAATTCAGGTTGAGAAAAACTCCGGCGTTCGGTGCTTCGGCAAGGTGCGGATGAAAAGTCAGACGCGCCGCCGCCAGTATTCGTTCACCGTCGAAAACCGCCCAGTGGCGCGCCTTGTCTTCGTACTCATCACGCCAACTGCCGTCAGGGAAAAGTTCGAGTGCGATGCCGAATGTTTGCCACGCTTCGACGCGCAAACGGAAGATGCGTTCGAGCGTCGCCGCATCGTTAATCTCGATTGGTTCAAGGTCAACTCCTTGAAGCGGTTTAGTATCAGGCGATTTCGTATCACACATTGACGGGGATGTTTTACCTCACGCCACTCTAAGTCGCTTGACCTGTGAATAAACCTTAGCATTTGCTTGTTGCGCGTCCCAAAGATCAACCGCTTGTTGCATACGCAACCACAGTCCGGGAGTCGAATCCAATGCGCGCGCCAAACGATGTGCCATGTCAACCGTCACGCTTGAACGCTCATTCAAAATCTCGCTGATGGTCTTACGCGACACGCCGAGTGCCGTGGCAAATTCACCTTGTGTCACCTCAAGGGCAGGCAACACGTCTTCGCGCAGCACTTCGCCCGGATGCACGGGGCGCACTCGTCGCTGAATCTTTTCCGTCGTCATCGCTGATTACTCCTTCAATGATAATCTTCCAAGTCCAAATCAGTAGCTTCGCCATTCTCAAACTTAAAGGTCAATCGCCAATTCTTATTCACCTTGATTGCCCACGTTCCCTTGCGCTTGCCCGCCAGTTCATGCAAATCGTAACCGGGCAAGTTGAGTTCGGTCGGTTGTTCGGCTTCATTAAGCAAGTTGATTTGACGATATAGACGGCGGGCAAAATCAGCCGCTATATGCTTTGATTTACCCTTCTCGAACAACTCTTTCAAACCCTGATGTTTGAACGCCTTAATCATGTCCGCATTGTAACGTATCGGGTTACTCCACCTTAAACTCGAACGCTTGAAGGCAAGGGGTTCAAACCGTCTTGTTGTTTCTCTAAGAAAATCAAAACGAATCACTTTCGCCCGACGAGAAAGTAGGTGGTGGTTTCGCCGATGCCCTTGACTTGAATTAAGCCGCGCTTATCGAAACGATATTTGTGTTCCAGTCGCTTATGCGTCTCACCCGTGACTTGAATACATCCGGCGAGGCTGTGCGATTCCATGCGACTCGCGGTGTTGACGGTGTTGCCCCATAAATCATAAATGAATTTTTTCGTGCCGATGATGCCGGCGACGACGGGTCCGACGTTGATTCCGGTGCGAATGCTAATCGCGGAACTGTGTTCACGGTTGAAATCGGCGAGGGCGTCTTGCATGTCGAGTGCCATCTCCGCGATGGCTTCGGCGTGGTCGTCACGGCGTTGCGGGATGCCGCCCGCGACCATGTAGCCGTCGCCGATGGTTTTGATTTTCTCCAGACCGTAACGGGCGGTCAGTTCGTCGAAACGGGAAAACACCTCGTTGAGCGTATAAACCAATTCGACGGGCGTGATGCCCGCAGACCATTCGGTGAAGTTGACTAAATCGGCAAACAGCACCGTCGCATCGTCGAACTTCTCAGCAATCACGGTTTGATTTTCGCGCAGTTGGTCGGCAATGGATTTCGGCAAGACGTTAAGCAACAACCGCTCGGATTTTTCACGTTCGACGCGCAGTTGTTCGAGATAGATTTTCTCCGCATCGCGCAGACGTTTCTTCTCAAGCGAAGCGTCAATGCGGGCTTTCAACAGCACGGGGTTGAAAGGTTTCGGCAGGTAATCTTCCGCTCCCATTTCTATACAATGGACGACGCTTTCGATGTCGTTCAGCGCGGAAATCATGATGACCGGAACATCGCGCAGGGCAAGGTCGGACTTGATATGTTGAAGAACCTGATAACCGTTCATGCCCGGCATGATGATGTCGAGTAGAACAAGATCGAATTTCCCTTCGCGCATCATCCGCAAAGCTTCGACTCCATCGCACGCGACGCTCATCGTGTGACCTTCGCGCGCAAGGCGGCGCGAGAGAATATCGCGGTTGACTTCATTGTCATCAACCACCAGCAACGAACCTTGAAGCGCGGTGCAGACGTTGGTTTCCGCGATTGGGTGAAGCGTCATCACCACATCGCGTATCAAGTCGGGGACGTGGGTTGTTTCGGCTTCCGTATCAAAGGCTTTCGTGGCGTCGCCGCCTGTCAAATCTTTCTGCGAGAAATCAACGATGTCATCTATCAAGACGAGAAGGCGATTGCCGGATTTATGTACTTTGTGCAAATCGGCAATGAAGCGTTCGTTGAAGCCGTCGGCGTCTTCCAAAAGCATCTCGCTGTAACCGACGATGGCGTTTATCGGCGTGCGTAAATCATGGCGAACACTCGCCCCGAAGGTTTGGAGATTGGCAATGCGAACATCGGCTTTGAGTTTTTCGGGGTCGAGAATCTCATTGACGAGACCCAGCAGGTTCTTTCCCGAAACGTGAATCTTTTGCAAATCGGGAATGAAGTCGTCGCGCTTCAAGGAAGCCGCGTCTTCCAGAAGCATCTCGCTATAACCGATGATGGCGTTTATCGGCGTGCGAAGTTCCTGACGAATGTGCGTCAGCAACGCGCTTTTGAGATGAACGCCTTGTGACGCGCGAAGGGATGAGTTTTCGATTTCGCTCATGGCGTGGTTGTCGCCGTTGTTCGTTTCAAAAGGGTATCAATCTTTTCAAGCAGGCGCGGCAGTTCGACGGGTTTGGTGTCGTAATCGTCGCATCCGGCTTCGAGTGCTTTCTCGCGGTCGCCCGACATCGCGTGCGCCGTCAGCGCGATGATGGGAACGCTGGAAATCGCCACCGACGCTCTGATTTGCTGCGTCGCTTCCCAACCGTTGATGATGGGCAGACTCATATCCATCAAAATCAAATCGGGGTTTTCACGTTGTGCCATTGCCACGCCTTCCGCTCCGTCGGTAGCCATCACCACTTCAAAACCCTTGCGTATCAATCGCCGCGAAAGCATGTCGCGGTTCATTTCGTTGTCTTCAACTAAAAGTATTTTCGGCATCATGATTCACCCTTCTGTCGCTCAAGAGCGTGTTCGGAAAAGTCTGTGTCCCGTCAGGGACATCCTGAAAATAGCCCAGCGATTCATCGCTGGGAATGTGGCGAAAAGCCGATGCAGTCCCGTCAGGGACGACTGATGCCGTCATCTTGCTGTCCTTTCAGTCGTCCCTGACGGGACTGCGCTTTAATACTATGCTTAACCCCAGCGATGAATCGCTGGGCTATCATCAAAACGTCCCTGACGGGACTTTTGAGACACGCTCGTAATCTGTGCGTTGTTATTTCAAACAGTTTCTTGGTGCGGATGCGCCGCGACGATATTGCGAATTTCTTGTAAGAATTCATCGCGGGTGTACTCGGTCTTGGTCAAAATCTTTTCAACGCGCCCGCTCAAACGCAAGCGGTCTTCGGCGGTAATCTCTTTCGCGGTGAGAACGATGACGGGAATCGAACGCCACTCCGGGTGTTGGCGAAGCTCTTTGACAAACTCGAAGCCGTTCATCTCCGGCATCAATAAATCGAGCAGCACCAAATCCGGCGGTTGCTTTGCCAGCAGTTCAAGCCCGATGCGTCCGTTCGCCGCGCTGCACACAGACCAGCCTTCGCGCTCAAGCGACATCTGCATCATCTCGCGCACCGAAGCGTCGTCTTCGATAACGAGAACCGAACAGGTTTGGGAATCGGTACGATACTTTTTAAGGACTGATGCGAGTAGTTCGCGGTCAACCGGCTTGGTCATGTATTCGGACGCGCCGAGCGTGTAGCCCGTGCTTTTTTCGTCAACCATCGTCAACATGATGACCGGAATCGCGGACAGCTCCGGGTCGGCTTTCAGACGTGTCAGAACGTCCCAACCGTCCATCTGCGGCATCATCACATCAAGGGTAATCGCGGACGGTCGAAGCTGCCGGGCAAGGCGCAAACCCTCTTCGCCGTTGCTCGCGGTTTCGGCGCGAAAGCCTTCTTTGACTAAAAAGCGTTTCATCAAATCGCGCACCGCCGGGTCGTCGTCAATCACGAGTACGGTGCTTGCTCCTTCGGGAAACGAATCCAGAGTCGGCTCGGTGAACAAACTCGGCGGCTCAATGAGTTCTTCATGAATGCCCGTCGGCAAGCGAAGCGTGAAGGTCGAACCTTTGCCGAACTCGCTTTCAACCGTGATGTCGCCGCCCATCATCTGACAGAACTTGCGGCTAATCGCCAATCCCAAACCCGTACCGCCGAACTTGCGCGTCATCGAAGCGTCGGCTTGCGTGAAGGCTTGAAAGAGTTTGCCCAGTTGTTCTTCGGTCATGCCGATGCCGGTGTCGGTGATACGAAACGCGATGTAAGGAGTTTCGTTTATCGTTTCCCGTTTGGCTTCCAAAACGATGTTCCCGTTTTCCGTGAACTTGCTGGCGTTGCTTAAAAGATTGAGCAGTGACTGCCGGACTTTCGTGACATCGGCGCGCATCGTATCAAGACCTTTATCGCAACGTACTTCGAGCGTGTTCGAGTTTTTCGCAATCATCGGCGTGATGGTGCTTTCCACATCTTTGATAAGCGTGGCGATGTCGAATGTCTCATAATACAAATCCATTTTTCCGGCTTCGATTTTCGAGACATCAAGAATGTCGTTGATAAGTGCCAACAGGTGTTTGCCCGCCGTGTTGATTTTCTGCAAATCGGGGACGAACTCGTCCTGCCCCGTGTCTTCGGCGGTTTCAAGCAGCATATCGCTGTAACCGATGATGGCGTTAAGCGGCGTGCGAAGTTCGTGGCTCATGTTGGCGAGAAAAGCACTTTTCGCTTGGTTGGCGACTTCGGCATTTTCCTTCGCCTTTTCCAGTTGCGTCTCTGCCCTCTCGCGTTCGATGACGCGACCGAGTTGTGTGCCGACGTTCTTCAAAATTTCCGACATCGCTTCGTCTTGCGGCGGTACCGTATCGGAAAAAAATTCGAGAACGGCGGCGACTTCTTTGCCGACGAGAACGGGAAACGCGAAACCGGCTTTGACACCGACTTGCTTCGCCGCTTCGACGCGCGAAAAATTCGTACTCTGATTGACATCGGTAATCCACGCGGGCTGCCCGCTTGCCAGAACTTGACCGGGCAAACCCGACCCAAGCGCAATTTGTGCTTCTTCCGTCGCCACCTGAAAAGGTTTGAAGCGTTCGGGGTCTTCCAAGTGCCACAACGAAGTCGAAACCAGCGTCGTGCCGTTGGTGCCTTCGGGTGTGTAGGCATGACCGATTGGCATGTTCGTGAAAGTGCAAACTTCATCGAGCGCGATTTGCAAAACCTCTTCGATGCTGGATGCTTTGTTCGACGCGACGGCGATGGTTTGAAGCAGTTGGACGCTGGCTTTCTGTTGTTGAAGTTGGGCGGTGCGCGAGCGTACTTTGTCTTCGATGGTCGTGTACATGTTTTGCAAATTGGTCGCCATCAAGTTAAACGAACGACTCAACGTGCCGATTTCATTTTGGTTTTCGACTTTCACACGCTGGTCGAGATTGCCTTCGGAGATTGAACGCACGGCGCGCGTCAATCTCGTAATCGGAGCGGTGACGGAGCGCGTGACGAACATCGAAAGAATCATAATCAAACCGAGCATGACGAGTGCCGTCACAATCATGCCGTAACGCAGTTTTCTAAAATCGCTGACCGCTTCGTCGCGGTTAATCTTGACCACCATTCCCCAACGCAATTCAGGCAGATACTTGGCGACGGCGATGGTCTGTTTTCCGGCGTAATCAATCATCATCGTCGAACTTCCGCCTTGCCCCCGCACCGCGCTTTGCAGAAGCGGCATCTGCTCATCCCCGAACCGTATGCGACGCCCGAAAGCGGCGTTTCCGTCCGCTCTGACATCGTTCATAAACAACACGCCGTCGCCTTGCTCCATACCGAACACGACTTCGCCCGTGTCACCAAGGTACATGTCATTGCCGTCGTTCTTTTGCGCGTACTCGCTGAGTTGCGCGATGCTAAGTTGGACGGCAACGACGCCCAACGGCGCGTCGCCTTGAACGCAACCGGCACGGCACAATGGAACGGCGACGAACGCGGCGGGTTCTTCGCTCCATTCGTCTTTCACAAAATCCGAGACAGGCGTGATGCGCTTTTCATAAGCGGTAATGCTCTTTTCAGCATCGGAGGCATCAATCTCTTTGCCGCCATTGTCGAGTGCCTGTTGAAAGGTTTTTCGCAACTCCGACTTGGTGTTGCTCGCACTGCTTTCGTTGATGTTCGCTCCGTAAGTGTGAGACGCAACCGTGTAGATGATTTCGCCGTTTAACGCGATAAAGAAGATGTTCGGGTAGCGGTAAGTTTCGGAGTAGATGTCCAAGTATCTGAACGTGTTTTCACCTGCGCGCAGTGCCGTTTGGTATTCGTTTGATTCCAAACCGTTCGGGAAAGCCTGATTGAGATTAACGAAAACATCCGCCGTTGTCGGCATCTGCGCCAGCGACGCGAGCGTTCGTTGTCGTCCGCGCGTATAAGTGAAGACACGATCCAGACGATCCATGGCGATGGCTTCCAGATTGCCCGAAACCTGTTCTTCGAGGGCTTTATAGGCAACCCTGTCCACCAACAGAATCAGTACGAGAATCGGTAGTAAGCCGATGACGAGAAACCATCCGAGCAGACGCATGGCGATGGTCGGTCGCTTGAGATTTTGTATGGTGAACATCAATTTCTCCGGTATCTAAACATGGAAAGCTGTGCGATGTGTTAAAGCTAAGAGATTAGACCTCTTGCAAAAGTCCCGTAGGGACTTCGTGACAATAGCCCAGCGATTCATCGCTGGGAGAAACGTCGAAAATTACCCAGTCCCGTAGGGACGACTGAACTTTCAAGTGTCCCTACGGGACACGGCAGGTTGTTC
>JBGTMR010000094.1:0-3987 GCA_041743485.1 Pyrinomonadaceae bacterium | reverse complement strand
GACAATTTCCCGGCGCGAACCTCGCTTACTTGAGTTTCAATGTTCAGAGCGAAACGGTGAAAGACGCGCACGTGCGTCAAGCTATCGCTTATGCGATTGACCGCGAAACACTCGTCAATAAACTTCTGCTCGAACAGGCTCGCGTCGCGCATTCGATTCTGCCCGAACAATCTTGGGCTTACGCGCCCGGCACGATTTATTCTTACGACCCGCAACGCGCCAAACAGATTCTCGATCAAGCGGGCTATACAGACCCGGACGGCGACGGGGCGCGAATGCGTTTCGACAAACCGATTGCCTTCAAAATCTCAAGTGCGAGTTCGGTCAGGCAATACGCGGAAGTGATACAAAATTATTTGCGCGCCGTTGGGATTCCTGCTTCAGTTGAAACAATGGAATTGACCACACTCATTGCCGCGCAAAGAGCCGGTCAATATCAGATGACGACGGGGCGTTGGGTTGGCGGAAATCAAGACCCGATTTTTCTCAAAGATTTGTTCGCAACCGGCGGAGCTTTCAACCGAAATCTTTACAGCGACAAACGGGTTGATGCCCTATTGCAAGAAGCCGTATCGCTTGGCAACGGCGAACAATCGAAGGAGATTTATACCGAAGTTCAACAAATTATCAGCCGCGAAGTGCCGATGTTTCCATTATGGTACACGGATAATATGGCGGTTGGAGTGAATGGCATCAGCGATATGAAAATTGACCCAAGCGGTGATTGGAGTTATTTCAGATTACTCAATTTCAATGCACGATAGAGAAATCAGGTCACGAAGTTCCCCGCTGCTACAATCCCTCGTTCAAACCCATTACTGCTGATGTTGTATGTTTCTACTCTTTTGCTCGATCAACTCAGTTAGAGCATGGCAGACTTTATCAATTTGAGCTTCCGTTATTCGGTTAAAAAAAGGCAACGCGAGGGTGCGTGCCGCGACTCGTTCGGTGTTTGGCAAACTGCCCGGCTCGTAACCGAATGACTTGCGATAAAACGATTGCAGGTGAATTGGCGCGAAGTAGCGTCCGCAACCAATACCGCGATTATGTAATTCGGCGACAATCTCGTCGCGGTCTTGCCGAGTAAAACTATCACTTAAACGAACAACATAGACGAACCAACTCACACGTTCACCGACGTTCACCGTTGAAGGTAAAATCAAGCCGGGCAGTCCGGCAAGTTTCTGCTCGTAAATTCGAGCTATCGTTGCGCGTCTTTCCAAGATTGTTTCGAGACGTTTGAGTTGCACAATTCCTATGGCGCAACTCATTTCCGAAAGGCGATAGTTATAGCCGAGTTCCTCGTGTTCAAACCACTCTCCGCTTGCTCCCCGCCCCTGATTACGGAGGCTTCTCACTCGAACGGCGATACGTTCGTCGTGAGTGACAATCATTCCGCCCTCGCCCGTTGTAATCTGCTTGTTAGGGTAGAAGGCGAAAACGCCCGCATTCCCGAAAGTACCCGCTTTTTGCCCTTGATATTTTGCGCCGACGGCTTCACAAGCATCTTCAATTATCAGAAGCCCGTGCTTTTTGGCGATGCGAATAATGTCGCGCATCGGAGCCGGGCGACCGAAAGTATGCACGACCATAATCGCCCGCGTTCGCGGCGTAATAGCTGACTCAATCTTTTCCGGGTCGAGATTCATGGTAATTGGGTCTATATCAACAAAGACGGGAGTGGCGCGTTCGTACACAACCGCGTTTGCCGCCGCGATGAATGTAAAAGAAGGAACAATCACCTCATCCCCTTCCTCAATGCCGAGAGCGCGCACGCACAGGTGCAGTCCGCTCGTGCCGGAGTTAACCGCGATTGCGAAGGGCAATCCCACGTAATCGGCAATCGCCCGCTCAAACTCCACAAGTTTCGGACCGAGGCTTAGTTGCGAAGTGCGCAACACAGCCGTAACCGACGCAATCTCATCTTCTGTTATGTCCGGTGAAGACAAAGGAATGTTCATCGTTGGTGCTTAACTTTCACCGTCTTCCCACACGCTTTTTAGTTTTAGTGCGCGCTTAATCAACAACTTTTCACCCAACGGCACACTTGTCAGGATTCGCACAATCCTGTCGGCGGCTTGCCCGTCGCCATAAGGATTATTTATTCCGTTGAGCGACTTGATGAAGTCGGGATGAAGGGCGCGACTGACACATTCAAGTATCGCTTCCGTTGTAGGTTCGGCATCAATCACATTTGCCGCGCGTTCACGACCTCTCTGACGCATCCCGATATTGACCGTCGGCTTCTGCAACGAAGCCGTCTCCATAATGCCGCTGCTTGAATTGCCGATGAGCAGGTCGGCTTCGCGGAGCAGACTCCAATAAACAAGATGATTGAGGTTGACGAATAGGTGTGCGTTCGAGCGTTGTTCGCAAAAAGCTTGAGCGCGTTTAATCAAGCGACGGCTGCCTGCGTCAGAGTTGGGGAAGCAGAAAATAATTTGCTGTGAGAGCCGATCTAGTGCGCCGAAAACAGAATCAGCCTCAAATGTTGTATTGGAGGCAAGGGTGACAGGATGATAAGAAACGATAAACGTCGGCTGTTCAAGTCTCAAACAAAGGTGCGCTTCCAACCATTCGCGTGAGTAGAGAGTTCGACGATAGAGGTGATCGAGCGAAGGCGCGCCCGTGCGATGCACGCGCCAACTCTCTTCGCCCATCGCCAGCACACGCAAACGCGCATTCTCGGTTGTCGTAAAATGGACGTGGCTCATCTTGGTCAGAGCGTTGCGAACCGCATCGTCAATCGCGCCCTCGCTGACCTCGCCGCCTTCGATGTGGGCAATAGGGATTCTAAGTGCCAAAGCGACGGCGGCAGGAGCGAGCATTTCGTAACGGTCGGCAATCAGCAACAGCAAATCAGGTCGCACTCGTCCCAACACATCGGCTAGGCTCAGCGTGGCGATGCCGATGGTCTTCGCCATTCCGACATCCGTATCTGAACTGAGTAAACACTCGATATGCTCATCAACCCTGAAGCCGTCGCGTTCGATTTCGTCAATAGTGTGACCGAATTCCCCAGAGAGATGAGAACCAAGTGCAATGATGCTCAGTTCTACGTCAGGGTGAACGGCGAGGTCTTTCAAAACCCAGTACAGATGTCCGTAGTCGGCTCTTGAAGTAGAGACAACCGCAATGTTTCGTTTCATAAAGAGAATTGGCTCTAGCGGCACAACATCCCGGTTCGTTTATGAACATATTCGAGTAGCTTTGCACTCGGTCGGTATTTCGGAAGTATTTCGCAAACCTGATTAATTAAATCCGCCGCGTCACGTCGTTCTATAATTTTCGCCAACCTGCCGACATAATCCTCAATTTGCACAGCGGAAAAAGCGGGACTTTCCACTCTTCGGATGCTCTGATTCTTCGTCTCTGAAGATGTCTCGTCACTTGACAGTAATTCTTCATGAAGCTTTTCACCGGGACGCAACCCTGTAAGTATAATGGGAATATCCTTGTCTTTCATCAATCCGGCAATCTCTATCATCTCCTTAGCAAGGTCGAAAATACGTTTCGGATTGCCAAGGTTTGGTATCAGCGTATCTCCGCCCCTGCCAAGCCACACCGCACTTAGAATCGTTTCGACGGCTTCATGCGCCGTCATAAAGTATCTGGTAGCTTCCGTGTGGGTCACGGTCAACGGCAGTCGGTTTTCGATTAGTTCGATGAATTTCGGCATAACGCTTCCACGACTCCCCAAAACATTGCCGAAACGTACCGAAGTCAATCGTGTTTCATTTGTACTAAAAGCACGTAAAATGATTTCGGCGATTCGTTTAGAAGCTCCCATAATACTCGCGGGGTTGACGGCTTTGTCGGTTGAAAGCATAACCAAATTTTCAGCTCGATACCGGATTGCGTTCCTGACCAACACAAAAGTGCCTAAAACATTGTTGTGAATGGCTGCCAATGGATGTTGCTCCAGTAATGGGACGTGTTTGAGGGCGGCAGCATGGAAAACAATCTGCGGTCTGTGCCGCTTGAAAA
>JBGTMR010000093.1:0-12651 GCA_041743485.1 Pyrinomonadaceae bacterium | reverse complement strand
TTGTCTTTATACCGCCGACACGCTTCGACGTAATCTTCTTCACCAAGCACGCTTCCGTCTCCATCCTTACAGGTTTCTCTGCCACCATCATTCTACATCCATCGCTGATCCACTTCTTGGTGTGGCTTCCATATAGCTCTTGCGTACCCGCCTGTCTGCGGATGGTGTTGTCGAGTTTCAACTTCCACATCTCTGAAGCCGACCTTCGCGTACATTGCAACTGTACGCCGTTCGGAACAACCGCCTTAGAAACTGTTGACGCTGCACGCAAGCTTGGATTCCAGAATACAGCGAAGCACACATTAACCTTTCATGAGTTAAGAGCGATTGTCGGCAACAAGCGATACCCGATAGTCTTCGTTAATCTTCAGCCGATAGATGGTATTACAGAAGTACACGCGCTTGTTGTTTTAAGCATCAACAGGGAATCAATTAGCGCATTCGACCCGTTAAAAGGGCATCGCCTCATACGCCGTCAAAGCTTCAGCACCGCGTGGGAGATGCAACATAGACTCGCCATTGTCGTCGAAAAGTAAGAACCGTCACGACAAAGCGCGCGGGCAAATCGCCACGCTTGCTCAAGTTCCGATACCGAAGCCGTTCTTGCCTTTGACTTTCAACACCACGAACGTCACATCGTCATCTTGCGCTCTGCCCTGCGCCCAAACGTCGCCGACTTGAACGAAGTGATTGATGATTGCTTGCGGTGATTGATGCGCGACTTCGGCGAGAATCGTTTTCGCTTTGTCGTAATCAATCATCTCGTCTTGCGGGTTGAAGCGTTCGGGAAAGCCGTCGCTCAAAAGCATCACGGCATCGCCGCTTGATAGTTCGAGCGCGCGTTGCTTGTAGGGAAACGTGAGGACGCTGCCGAGCGGCATACCGCTGAGTGCGACTTCTTCGACGGTGTTTGTGCGGTGGCGAAAGACGAGCATCGGCGGCATTCCGGCGGCACTGATTGAGAGCGTGCCGTCTTTAATTTTTATCATCGTCATCGCCATATAAAGCCCGCGCAGATTCATCGCTTTAATGGCGCGCGATGCGGTGCGAAAGAAGGTGATGATGTCGGGTTCAGAGGCGAAAGCATTGAATAGACTTTTAGTCGCGGTGACGATTGTTCCGGCTTTCAAGCCGTGACCCGTCGCATCGCCGATGACGACGGTCAGCGTGCCGTCGGGCGCAAGGTGAAAATCATAATAATCGCCGCCGACTTCCGAAGCGGGTTTCATGTAAGCGGCGATTTCGAGATTGGGAAGTTGCGGCAACACGGCGGGCAGCATCGAGAGTTGAAGTTGGCGGGCTTCTTCTAATTCTTGTGCGCGACGCTCGTTTTCGAGGCGCGTTTGTTCGTGCTTGATTTTCAGTTCCGCGCGTTCGCGCTCAAGTTCGAGTTGACGTGTCGAAAGGTCTTTGACTTGTCCGAGTTGCATTTCGAGATTGAGATTGATGCGGGCGAAGTTGCGCGCGAGAAACACGGACACGGCGATGGGGACGGCAAGCAGAATGAAGATGTCCAATACGGGATTGAGCGCGTTTGGAATGCGATAACCGATGAGTTCACGACCGAGAGTCGCGCACATCCCGAAGGCGAATAGTGACAAGCCCGCCATGATAATCCACGCCCCGTCGTGCCGCTTGACGAGTGCGCGCACCATGATGTTCGCCGCTTCGATGAGCGTCAGCGCGAGACAGATACAGAAGATGTAGAGCGTGATGTTTTGGCGGACGTAAATGACGCCGATAATCATTGCCGCCGACCACAGCATGAGGAGCGCGCGAAAGCGTTTCCCAAACGGTACATTGAACGCGACATAGAGAAACGCCAGCAATGAAAGGAAACCACACGCGAACGCGGCGAGTGTGCCGACGAAACTGACGGCGGCGACAATCGCGGTGCGCGCTCCAAAAGGGTCGTCGCCGTTAAATACGTTATTAAGCAGTCGCGTGATTGCCAGTGTGAAGGCGAAGATGCTGTAAAAAAGGTTGGCGCGTTCGCGGCGATAAAACAGGTAAAGCAGAAAATGGAGCAGGGCGAGAGCGACGAGAATGCCGACGAACAAACGATGACCGAGCGAGTTGCGCGTTCTTGACGCGAAGCTTTCGGCGGCTCGTCCGGCGGGTTGGACAAAGGCGTAAAAGCCGGGAAACATCTTCGCGTTTATCAGCCATCGCCCGATGCCGGAAGTCGAATCGCGCGCGGCTTTGTATGAATAGCGTATCGCCAAAGTGTGGCTGCCGCCTTCGGTAAAGACGAACGCGACGGGAATCGAACGCGGATTATATTCCGTGTCGCTCTCGCTTCCGATTGCGCCGAAACGCCGTATCAACTTTCCGTCAATGTAAATCTCCGACGCGCCCCAGTGCTGCACGCGCAGGGCAAGCGGTTGGTTCGCTAAATTCTCATCAACATCCAGCCGCAAACGAAACCATGCCGCCCCGTCCCACCGCGCCCCGTCGGGCGACGCATTGCGCGTTGATACCGCATCATCAAACCCGCTCGTCGCCCACTCCGCATCGTCATAATCTTTCTCCGCCCAACGCCCGTCATCGCCGAAGCGATACGCCCAAGCTTCGTCCGCAATCTCCGCCACGCCGTCTTTCAAATCTTCCGCCGTCAACTTAACAGGCGCGCCGTTTGTCACGCCGAACGCGGGTGAAGCGATGAACATCAACGCGAATATCAAAAACATACGCGACAAGCGTCGAGACACAAGCATGACGTTATAAACTTTCATTGGTGAATGAGAATACGACGAGAATAAAATAGAACGGCGGACAATTCGGGCGGTATATTACATCGAAATCAAGCGGGAAGTTTGAGCCGGAGAAGTGGCGTGCGGTATATTATCCGTCGCTTCGGTTACGCGATGATGGAAGCATAGGCTAATTGGTAAGTCAGCAGTCTTGAAAACTGCCGCGAGAAATCGCTTGGGGGTTCGAGTCCCTCTGCTTCCGTTGTAGAGATAAAACGCTTCGTTAAAGTCACATAAAGCTTTGACGAAGCGTTTTATCTTTGGTGTAAGCTGAATAGTGTCAGGCGCGACGTGAGAATGGATTACATGACAAGTTCTTCCTAAGCTGCGGCAGCAGCGGCAAGTCGGTAGCCCACAGCGCAAGCTGTGGGTCACGTTCGTTGGTGTGTTCAAGCTACGGAGTAGCGTCAGAAAATTGTTTGCCAGTGATGATTCATAAACCTTTCTGTCGCTACTCCGTAGCTCGAAATCTTTTCCTCACGTTGACCCACAGTTGCGGCTTCGCCTTCACTGTGGGCTACCGACTTGCCGCTGCTGCCGCAGCTACAAAGCACAACTAAACGCCGAACGAAGCGACGTGCTTACGTCGTGCCTCACGTCGAATATGAAAGCGACGTTTGCGAAATCAAACTTGGTAACGCAATCGCCACAGCATCACGAAGGTAATCGTCAAGCCGACCGCGACGACCGTGCGGCGCACGAACCGTTTGCCGAAACGCTGTGCGGTGCGCGCTCCGAAGTAGCCGCCCGCGATTGCTCCCACAGCCATAATCAAAGCTTCCCACCAGCGCACCATGCCCGATACGGAAAACAGCACGACCGCGACGGTGTTCAGACAAATAGCGAGGAAGTTCTTGATGCCGTTCGCTTGATGTATGTCCTGAAAGCCGAGAAAACCTAACAGTGTCAACATCAAAATTCCGTTGCCCGCCCCGAAGTAGCCGCCGTAAATCGCCGAACAGAATTGAACCAACATCCCCGCCGTTATCCACCACGCGGAGCGCGTGATTGGAGTCGCGCCTTTCGTCGTCGCTTCGTCGTTTGGTGTCGCACCGCCTTTGCGTATAAAGCGTGTGATGTATTCCTGCGCCATAAACAGCAGCGTCGCAAACAGAATCAGAAACGGAATCAGTGCATCGAAAAGATTCGTCGGCGTCTTAATCAACAACCACGCCCCGACCGCCCCGCCGATTAAACTTATCGCGCCGAGACGCGCGGGCGTACTGCCCGCCCCGCGCAAATCACGGCGATAACCCCACAATCCGCCGAACAAACCCGGATAAAGCGCGACGGTACTGGTCGCATTCGCCACCTTTGAATCAAGTCCGAGCCACAACAGAATCGGAAACGTGATGAGCGTGCCGCCGCCCGCGACGGCGTTGATTGTTCCGGCGAGAAAAGCCGCGACGAACGCCGCCGCCGCGTGTAATAAATCCGTAGAGTTCATCAGTTCGGTGAGTCCCGTGAAAGAGTCGTAACCTCGATAGTCTTTCCGCATCGCCGCATTTTATACCAACTCACAGGCTATGACGGACACGCGGGCAGAAAGTCATTTTCTAAATTGTTCATCATTCATCATTCATCATTCATCACTGCTTCTCTATTGTGTTTTCCCCTTCATGCGCGTTAAATGCACGGTACAGCCTTTTCAACTCCCGATTCCTAAGCGAGGCACACCATGAGCCATTCATCCGACGATGCACAGACTCCTTCTTCGCGCCCGCCGACGACCGCCGACGTGACACCGCAAGCCGCAGAAGTTTCATCATCCACCGCAGCAACGATGAGCGACACGCCGGGTCGCTTTGCGGGACTCACGATTTCACCTTCGGCGTTGCGCGGCTACACGTTGATTCTCGCTCTCGTCGTCGTCTGGGGCATCTTCGCTTACGCGACCGACGGAACTTTTTTAACGGCGCGCAACTTCTCGAACCTGATGCGGCAAACCGCGATAACCGGAACACTCGCCGTAGGGATGTTGATGGTTATCGTCGCCGGACAAATTGATTTGTCCATCGGTTCGGTCGTCGGACTTACGGGCGGCATCGCGGCACTCATGCAAGCCGCCGGATATGATTTCGTGACTTCGATTTCCGTTGGCATCGCCGCCGGACTCGCCATCGGATTTATTCAAGGCGGGCTGGTCGCTTACGCCAACATTCCGGCGTTTATCGTCACACTCGGCGGACTTTTAGGTTGGCGCGGCGTCGTCAAAGGCATCACCGAAGGCAGCACGATTCCGATTAACAGTCCTGCGTTCAAATCCATCGGGCAGCAGTATCTCGACTACAGGGCGGGTTATGCGATTCTCGCCATCGCCATTCTCGCCATCGTCTATTTCGCCTTGCGTAGTCAACGCGCTCATGCCAGATACAGCGCGGAGAAAACGCCGGATGCTTTCGCGCTCATCACCGGCATCGCCGTGCCGTCCATCGCGGTCGCCGCTTTTATTTACTATCTCAACTCGTATGCCGGAATGCCGATTCCGGTTGTTATCCTGCTCGTCGTCGCCCTCATCGGCGCGTTCATCACGCAGAACACGACCTTCGGCAGATACCTTTACGCTATCGGCGGCAACCCCGACGCGGCGCGGCTGTCGGGTATCAGTCTGCGCGGTCACACGCTCGCCGTGTTTTGCATCATCGGCGCGCTCGCGGGTGTGGCGGGCATGGTTTATACGGCGCGCGTCGGAGCGGCTTCGCCCGATGCCGGAACGCTG
Source organism: Pyrinomonadaceae bacterium (assembly GCA_041743485.1). GTDB lineage: Bacteria > Acidobacteriota > Blastocatellia > Pyrinomonadales > Pyrinomonadaceae > JANDLT01. The sequence continues at coordinate 7,179 of JBGTMR010000093.1, read as the reverse complement.
CTCGAACTCGATGCCATCGCCGCGTGTGTCATCGGCGGGGCGAGTTTAATGGGCGGGCGCGGTACGGTTTTGGGTGCGTGTCTCGGCGCGTTGTTCATGGCGAGCTTGGATAACGGTATGCAACTCAAAGACGTTGACGACTATGTGCAGGATATAGTCAAAGGTGCGATTCTCGTCACCGCCGTCGGACTCGATATGATTGGACGACGGCGCGGTTGAACAATCCATCGCATCGGAGCGTTTCATTGTTATATACAGCTTCACGGTGTTCAAGGACAATAAAGAAGGCGATAAACTGAAGACGATTGTCGAAGGAGAAAGATGATGAACGAAGATACAACACGAAACCTAAACGCGCTTTCGTTTGAAGATCGCGTTTTAGCGGAGTTCGCCGCGATGCGCCAAGAGCAAGCCGCGATGCGCCAAGAGCAAGCCGCGATGCGTGAAATTTGCGGACACCTTAACGCCCGGTTAATCGCCCTTGAAGAGAAAGTTGACCGAAGGCTGCAAGAGACGCGCCCGATTTGGGAAGGCGTGCTGACGCGATTGACGGGAATCGAATCGGCTTTTGAAGAACTCATCTATCAATTCAAAATCCTCAACGGCGATATGCTCAAGATGCGGGCGCATATTGATAGATTGGACGACCGGACACGGATGCCCGCCGCGTAAGGTGCGGAGCTAAAGTGTCGGATGATGAAGGGCGTGCGGCGACGGCGGCGCGCCAAAACAATTTATAAAGCGGTGATGATGCGGCGTGCGATGTGCGCCGCATCATCGTTTTCGGTGACGGGAACGTGCAAAGCGGCGAGACGATAAAGCGGTTGGCGATTGAGAAAAAGTTTTTCGGCTGCCGTGTGGTCGCGTGCGAAAGGTCGCGTGCGCGCGGTGCGGTGGATGCGTTCCCAACACAAATCAAACGAGGCATCGAGCCACACGCTGACCGCACCGCACGACGCGATGAGCGTGCGGTTGGCTTCAATCGTCCATGCTCCGCCGCCGAGTGCGACGACGGGCAAACGGGATTCATCAAGCACGCGCCGCAAGTTTTCGGTTTCGATTGTGCGAAACGTCGCTTCGCCGTCCGCATCAATAATTTGTTGTGGTGTGCGGTGCGTGTGAGCGTGAATGAAGCGGTCGAGGTCTATAAACGGGCGCGCGAGTTCATTGGCAAGTACGCGGGCGACTGTCGTTTTTCCCGCTCCCATAAAGCCTGTGATGCACAGGGCGACGTGCGTGTTCGGGTTGAGATTCAATGTTCGGTGATTGATGCGAGGAGTTCGTAAAAGTTCGGGAACGAGACGGCGACGCACTCCGCTCCGTCAATTTGTGTTTCACCCGAAGCCGTGAGCGCGGCAATGGAGAACGCCATAGCGATGCGGTGGTCGGCGTAAGATTCGATGTGCGCCCCGCGCAGACCGCTCTCACAATGAACGGCGAAACCGTCGTCGTATTCTTCAACGTCCGCATTCATGCGGCGCAAGTTTTCGACGACAGCACGGATTCTATCGGTTTCCTTAACCCGCAATTCCTTCGCATCGCGCACGACAAGCCCGCCCGTGACGTGTGTGGCGAGAACTGCGAGCATCGGAAGTTCATCAATCAAATTGGCAATCTCCGCTCCGCGTATCACGCCCCGTGAACCTTGCGCGGCAGGCAGTCGCCCGCGCCCGCGCGTGATTATATCGCCGACGGGTTCGCCGCTTTCTTCGCGCTGATTTTCAATCGTGATGTCCGCGCCGAGCATTTGAAGCGTGCGGATGAATTGCGTGCGCGTCGGATTGAGTCCGACCGCTTCGATGTGGATTTCCGAATCGTCCAACATCACGGCGGCAGCGATGAGAAACGCGGCGGACGACACATCGCCCGGAATACGGCACGGGCGCGCGATGAGTTTTGCACCCCCGTCAATCGAAACCACATTGTCTTTATCCGCGCGAACCTTGACATCAATCGAAGCACCGAACCAGCGAAGCATACGCTCCGTGTGGTCGCGCGTCGGAGCGATGCGCTCTATAACTTCGGTGCGCCCGTCGCCGCCCAATCCGGCGAGCAGGACGGCGGATTTAACTTGCGCGCTGGCAACCGGAAGCTCATAACGAATCGCTTTGAGCGGCAGGCGTCCGGTGATGATGAGCGGTGCGCGTCCATCACGCGCTTCGATGCGCGCTCCCATCTGCACGAGCGGCGTAATGATGCGCGTCATAGGTCGCGCGGACAAACTCTCATCGCCGGTCATCGTCGCGGTGAAGTTTTGCCACGCGAGTATTCCGGCAAGCATACGCATCGTCGAACCGCTGTTGCCGCAATCAAGTTCTTGCGCCGGAGCGCGAAACCCCGCCGCATGAGTTCCCGCACCGTGAACGCGAACATGCGTGCCGTCAATCTCAATCCGAACACCCATCAATCGCAAACACGAAAGCGTCGAATGACAATCCTGACTTGTCGCAAAACCTGTGATGTCGGTTTCCCCTTGCGCGAGGGCGGCGATGAGTCCCGCGCGGTGTGAAATGGATTTGTCGCCCGGAAGCGTCACGCGCCCGCGAACACGGCGCGCCTTTTGAATCGTAGTCATGCGGGCAAGCATACAATAACGGATAACAGATAGTGGATAACGGATAATTCGGGAAAATTGCTTTCACTATCCACTATCCACTATCAGTTATCCACTATCTTGACAGCCGATGCGCGTGCGTGTTACATCCTGACCGCTTAAAACGCGAATCTTTCCAACCCGTTTTCCGCGCGTCGTCGAATGTTTTGCCCGCGCGACATGAACCTAAAAACCAAGTTTGTTTTCGCATCTTTTATCGTTGTGACTGAAACCATCGCGCAATTAAGTTTAGCGAGTGAACTACCCTCAATCGCGGCGGCGACGGACAAAGCGGTTGAGATTGCACGCGGTTTGGGCTACGGTGACGATGCGCTTTTCGGAATTGACATGGCGGTGCGCGAAGCGGTGACGAACGCCGTGATTCACGGCAACCGCGAAGATGCGAGCGTCGAATTCGATATGACGATTACGCATGACGCGCAAGGTTTAATGATTGCCGTGCGCGACAGAGGCAACGGATTTAACCCCGAACAAGTTGCCGACCCAACGGCGGCGGAAAATTTGATGGCAACAAACGGGCGCGGCATACTGTTTATGCGAAACTTTATGGACGATGTGACGTGGGACACGCATCCGCAAGGCGGCACGGTAGTTCGTTTGACGAAGCGAAAATGATTTAGTCGTCTTTCGCAAAAACAACTTTCAATAACTTTCGTGGAGCGACGAAATTCGGACTTAACATTCCTCAAATAACTGGCTAAGGAGAATCCGGTAACATGGCTGAACTCAACATCAAAGAACGACAAGCCGACAGCGTGACGGTGCTTGACATGCAGGGGCGCATCACCATCGGCGAAGGCAGCGTCGCTTTACGCAATGCGATTCGCAAACTTCTCGAAGAAGGCAAAAAGAACATCCTGCTCAATCTCGCGGGCGTCAGCTACGTTGACTCTTCCGGCATCGGTGAACTCGTTTCGAGCTTCACCTCCGTCAACAAAGAAGGCGGCAAACTCAAACTTCTCAAACTGACCCAGAAGATTCAAGACCTTCTCGCCATCACCAAACTCTTGACCGTCTTCGATACCTTTGAAGAAGAACAAGAAGCGGTTGATAGTTACAAGTGACACAGTAGGCAGAGGGCAGTAGGCAGTAGGCAGAATAAAACATGCACTTCAGCTTCAACGCCTAACTTTGAAGATTGAACTAGAGACTTTGAACCGTCTTCCTGTATTCACTCTGCCTACTGCCCTCTGCCTACCGCCTACTGTTTCCATGTTTTCCAAAACTTTACGCCGTTTGCTCTCCCTAGATGATCCACCGGAGCGAACGGCGTTAGCTTTTGCCATCGGCGTGTTCATCGCGTTCTCGCCGTTCTTGGGCTTGCATACCATCATGGCGGCGGTTATCGCGTTCGCGTTTCGCTTTAATAAAGTTGCGATTTTCACCGGAACTTTCATCAATAATCCGTTCCTCACACTCGTCCCGATTATTCTCGCGTCGTATGCCGTCGGTGCTTTCCTCATGGGACAGAGCATAAGTTTGCCGCCCGACAGCCTCGAATTATTGAAACATCCGCGCCTGACTTCCGGTGATTATTGGCGCACGCTTTGGATGAACGCCCGTTTGATACTCGTCCCGTTCGCTATCGGCGGCACGCTTCTTTCAATCGTCGCATCGCTGGTTTCATACCCGTTAATGTTGCGCTTGTTGCGACGCAACCGACCCGCACCCGTCAGTGGCGCAAGTGGCGAACAATCATAATCACGGCTTGCGCCCGTCACACGCACGCGGCATCTAAACTCCGCTCTCCGCGCATCTTTATCTACGCTTCAGGCTTTACATCTTCGCAATCACACATAAAATAGTTCGCATGAAATCACATCGCTTTTATAGCCGCGCGCTCGCGTTCGCCCTCATCGCCATATCATCAAACGCTTTCGCGCAACAACCGAACCGTCAGCCGAACGCGCAATCAACACAGACAAATCAACCTCCGCGACAATCATCAACTACCACGAACGCGAACCGTCAAGCTTCAAGTTCAAGCCTTTTAAGCTTCGACGATTACGGCGTTGAACTTAAACCTGATGCGCGTTTAATCGTCGTCATGGCGGCACTTGACGCTGCCGGATTCAACCCGACGCCGAACGCCGCGCCTTCATTGTTCCGCCGAGAAGTACGCGCCGCGACCGCTAATCTCGACGAACCTTTGCGCCGCCGCCTCGCAGATTCCTTCCGCTTACAACAACGCGCTTCGGGACTTCCGACACTCACAAACAACCGCGAAAACTTGTACGCGCGCCAAGCCGCGCCTTATGTTTCCCTCGCGTTCGCGCTCGGCGACGCGCCCGGCTTTGAAGCCCCCACGCGCACCGACGACTTGCCCGCCGAAGTCCTCGACGTACTCGATTTCGCTCCGCTCGTCCGTGAGTTTTACAATCGTTCCGGCATCGCGGCGCGCCTTCCCGACCTCATGCGCGCCGCCCAAATGGAAGCCGACCTGATGCGTCCTGCAATGGCGAACACGATTCTCACAAGCGTCGGTTACTTGAAGACGCGCCCGCAAACAACATTCGACGAACGCATCACCGTCACCGCTCCGCGTGCCACACAAAATAAAAAGTCCGACAAAAATCAGAAACAAGCCTTCACCGTCCGCGAACGCCAACGCCGCTTCCGCGTTGTTCCCGACCCGCTCGGCGTACCGAACACGATAAACTTTCGCATCATCGGCGACGATTATTTCGTCGCCCTCGCGCCCGGCGCGTCGCCCGCGTCGCCGGAAGTCCGCCGCGCATATTTGCAATACATCATTGACCCGCTTGTGCTTCGCTTCAACCGTCAAATCGCCCTGCGTCGTCTCGACATCAAGACTCTGCTCGATGCCCAACTTCCGGCGGGAACATCAACCGCCGCGACTGTGACCACCGCGACGACCACAGCCGCCACAACCGCACCTACTACCACGACTTCCGCGACCGCGCTTTTCCCGGCGGTGACGCGCTCGCTCATCGCCGCCGCCGATGCCCGTATCGAAGAAACATCGCGCTTTAACACGCTTCGTCTGGAAACTGATAAACGTCTGAAACAAATCACGACCGATGCCGGACGCGCGACCATTACACGCGAAAACAACGAAGCCCGCCTCGCCATCGCCGACCGCACCGCGCTTGCCTTGAGCGAAGCTTATGAGCGCGGCGCGGTCTTGAGTTTCTACTTTGCCGAACAACTGCGCGGCGTTGAAGAATCCGGCTTCGATGTCGCCGACTTCCTGCCCGATATGATTGCGTCCTTCACCACGGCGCGTGAACTCTCGCGCCTCGCCGAAGCCAAGCCCGCGCGCGAACGTGCTTTAGCTTCCCGCCGCACAACACAACCCGCCGCATCCACCGCCATCATCGAAGCGACGCCAAGCGCGGCATCCTCGCGCAATGAACGACTCGCCACAAGTCTCAAACAGATTCAAAATCTGCTCCAACTCAACAACTACACGCAAGCCGAAACCGAACTGCTCGCCTTACGCAACGAATATCAAGGCGACCCGCGCATCCTGTTCGCACTCGGACAGGCGGCGAGTGCTTCGGCGCGCGACGCGACGGACGAACGCATCCGCGACGAACGCCTTAACCGCGCCCTCGCCCATTATCGTTTCAGCATCGAATCCGTCCGCACTGCATCCGAACCCGACAGTTTAACTAACCGCGCCCTGCTCTCACGCGCCTTCGTCTCAATCGCCCGCATCCTTGAGTTTCAGGATAAACCCACCGAAGCCCGCGCCGCATTCAACGAAGCGATAAAGATTGGCGAGGTCGAAGGCGGTGCTTACCGTGAAGCGTTGGATGCGGCGCAAAATACCGCGAAGCCATAATGTATCGGACACCTCTTCCGTCCCGTTAGGGACGCTTGAATTTAGCCCAGCGATTTATCGCTGGGAACATACGAGAAGATGAACGAAGTCCCGTCAGGGACGGCTGAGTCTGCAAGTTCAGCCGTCCCTGACGGGACTTGGAAAACTGTTTGCTCGTACACCCAGCGATGAATCGCTGGGCTATTCTCATCATGTCCCTTACGGGACATACCGAAAGCGTCCAAATACCAACCCGAAGCCATAACATGCGCCCTCACAAATCAACTCAACGCGGACGATAAAACTCGACATCGTTTTGCATCTCAATCGCCAACTTATTTTCCGTGACGAGCAAATCAAGGTGGGCGCAGACTTCCGACAGGGCGAGGAAACGATGTATGCCGTCGGGCGCGTTCGGAAAGACGAGTTGCGCGATGTTGGCAGCGGTCGAACCCGCGTTGGTGATTTTACTTAACATCACCGCACCGCGTTCGCGTATCAATCTCAGATAACGATTGAACAGTTCTTCGTAGTCCGTAATCGCTTCGCCGTGACCGCTATGAATCAGCGTCGGGGCAAGGTTTCTGATGCGCGCGAGACTGACCAAGTATTCTTCGAGCGAACGAAAGCGGCGCGTCTTATCAACGGGGTCGGGCGAGAGAATCGGGTTCGGCGTGATGCGCTTTAACACACAATCGCCCGCGATAATCGTGCGGTCGGATTCGCGCAACAGCGAACACGAACCCGGCGTGTGTCCCGGCGTGTGAACGACGCGCAG
>JBGTMR010000092.1:0-2399 GCA_041743485.1 Pyrinomonadaceae bacterium | reverse complement strand
CGAATCGCGCGACGCCTGTTTCCTGCGTGACAAGTACGAACAGGAGTTCGCCGCCAATCCTTCGTACATTTCTATGTATCGTCGCGGCAATGCTTATCACGGAGCGCATCCGTTCTTCATGTGGTACTGGGGCGAGAACGGACGCGCCCACGTCGGCAAAGTCATCGCGGCGGGCGCGGAGAACGCACACGTCCCCGCGCGCATGGGTTGGGAACGCTCCGACAACCTGACCGAAGCGATTGCGATGGCGCGCAGCTACATGGGACGCAACGCCGAAATCACGATGCTTCATCAACCCGTGATTGCGATTTGTGATGTTACATAATCTCCAGCCGCAAAGCGGTAAGAGGTAAGCCCACGTTTTCTGCCTCCGCGCGGCATGAGAGATAAGCCCGCATTTTCAGCCGCCGCGCGGCGTAAGAGATTAGCCCACGGCGTAAGCCGTGGGTCACGCGACGCGCACAAAAATGAGGCATAGCCCCGGAGGGGCGAAAGAACATGGCGCACACCTACACGAATCTTTTGACGCATATTATTTTCAGCACTAAACAGCGTCAACAATTCATCAACGACGACATCAAACCGCGCCTTCATTCGTACATCGGCGGCATCGTCCGTGAACTCGACGGAATCGCTTACAACGTCGGCGGCATTGCCGACCACGTTCACATTCTTGTCAGCTTGAAGCCCGCTCTGGCAATGTCAGATGCGGTGCGAACAATCAAGACCAACTCGTCACGCTGGTTGAAGCAACAGCACGCCACGTTGTCAATTTTTGAATGGCAAAGCGGCTACGGCGCATTCAGTGTCAGCCAATCGAACATGAACGGTGTCGTCAAATACATCGCCGCACAAGAAGAACATCATCGCACGCGCACATTTCAAGAAGAGTATTTGATGTTTCTGAAACGTCACGGAATTGATTACGATGAGCGTTATGTTTTTGATTGAGAACATCTTTCGCCCCTCACGGGGCTTCGACCTTTGTTTATGATTTAACCCACGGCTGACGCCGTGGGCTAATCTCTTACGCCACTAACGTGGCTAAAACAGATGTGCTGCGTCGCGGTTAAATCAACACATCGTGATACGGCTAGACCAACAGTGCAGATATGAAGTTATCACCCACAGAAGCTTTCAATAATTGCGGCGTACTCATCATCGGCGCGACCGGATTCGTCGGTAAAGTCACGCTTTCGATGTTGCTGACGCGCTTTCCCGGCATCGGCAAGGTGTATGTCACGGTGCGCGCGCGCGGGCAGGAAGAATCGGAAACACGCTTCTGGAACAACGTCATCACGTCGCCGCCGTTCGACCCTTTGCGCGAGATTTACGAAGAGGCGTTTGAAGATTTCATCCGTGAAAAAGTCGTTGTCGTCAATGGCGACATAGGCGAACCGCATCTCGGTTTTAGTGAGACGGAAGCCGCGCGTGTCGCGGGTGAGATTGATGTGGTTATCAACAGCGCGGGCAATGTCACGTTTAATCCGACGCTGGAGAGCGCGCTTCGCACCAACGTCGTCGGCACGCAGAACGTGATTCACTTCGCCCGGCGCATGAAGCGTCCCGCGCTCGTGCATGTCTCGACGTGCTTTGTCGCCGGAAGGCGTTCGGGTGCGGTGTGGGAATCCGACCCGGTGCTTGGATATTTTCCGCGTCATGATGAATTGCCGGGCGTGAATTTTTCGCCGCAGGAAGAAATCAAAGACTGCGAACGCCTCGCGCTTCGCGTGCGCGATGAAGTCAAGGACACGATGCGTGCCGCGCGCTTCCGCGAGACGGCGCGTGAGCGTCTCATAGAGGAAGGGCGCGACCCCGACGACCTCGACGCGATGGGCTTGGCGGTTGCGCGTGAACGCAAACTCTGGACGCGCGAACGCTTAACTGAACTCGGCATCGAACGCGCGCAGTTTTGGGGTTGGGACAATATCTATACTTATACCAAGTCGCTTGGCGAACAACTCGTCGCCGCCGAAAACGACATCGTGCGCTCAATCGTGCGCCCGTCAATCGTCGAATCCGCGAACGAGTTTCCGTTTCCCGGTTGGAACGAAGGCTTCACGACGACCGCCCCGCTCATCTTCATTACCCTCAAGGGACAAACGCAAATCCCTGTCAACGAGAAACTAATTTTAGACATCACGCCCGTTGACCAAGTTGCCGCCGTGATGCTTGCCGTCGCCGCCGAAGCTATCAACGGCGAACCGCGCCTCGTCTATCAAGCCGCGACCGGAGACAGCAATCCGAACGACATGAAGCGCATCGTCGGCATGGTCGGTCTGCACAAACGCCAGCACTTCGACGCGAAAGACACGGGCATCAAAATCATCAACAAAATCGCCGCGCAAATGGAATCTCGCGCCGTCACGGGCGAACACTTTGAACGCACCAGCGCGCCC
>JBGTMR010000091.1:0-3719 GCA_041743485.1 Pyrinomonadaceae bacterium | reverse complement strand
TCTTCCTTGACCGCGCGAATCGTATTGCAGTGTATCTCCACCGTGTCATCAATGTGTGTCGCATAGCCGCCGGACATCGTGGTGACGATAGGGACGCCGCGCTGTTTCGCGTAACGCAGAACCGCAGTATCGCGTGCGCGCAAGCCTTCGATAGTGAGAGAGAGACGACCGAGTTTGTCGTGCATGTACGGGTCAGCCCCGCCGAGATAGAAAACGATGTCGGGATTGTGCGCGAACACGCGCGGCAAATTTTCTTCAAGCACGCGAAGGTAATCGGCATCGTTCGTCCGGTCGGGCAGTTCTATATCAAGCGACGATTTGGCTTTGAACAAGGGATAATTCTTCGCGCCGTGCATCGAGAAAGTGAACACACGCTCATCACCCGCGAAGATAGTCGCCGTGCCGTTGCCTTGATGCACATCGCAATCAATGACCGCGACGCGCGAAGCTATGCCGTCGCGTTGAAGTACGCGGGTGGCGATGGCGACATCGTTAAAAACACAAAAGCCTTCGCCTCTGTCCGGGAATGCGTGATGCGTCCCGCCCGCAAGATTCGACGCGAAGCCGCACTCCATCGCTTGCCGCGCCGCGTTTATCGTCCCCGACGAAGCGAGCATCGAACGCCGCGCGAGAGCCTTCGACCAAGGCAATCCGAGACGCCGTATCTCGCGTTCGGTCAACGCTCCGGCGCGAAGGCGCGTGACGTAATCTTCGGTGTGAACAAGATATAAATCCGCGAGCGCGACGGGTTGCGGAGCGATTAGTTCATCGGGCGTGAGTGTGCCTTCGTCAATCAAGCGTGCGGCGGCGCGCTCAAATTTCCGAATCGGAAAAACGTGACCTTCGCCAATATCCGCGTAATAACCGGAAGCGTAAAAAACAAACATAGTGGATAACGGATAGTGGATAACGGATAGTGAAAGGCAGGAACAGTTCTTAAACTATCAACTATCCACTATCCGTTATCCACTAATACTGAATGAGGCTTCCTTCGCGTTTGGCGCGGCGGACGGCGCGGCTGAAAACCCATAGCGAGAAGGGAAGCAGGACGGCGAGAAAGGCGCACAGAACCAGCAACGGCTCACGCACTTCCGTCAGTGTTTGCCCTTGAATTAAAACGCGGCGAATGCCGTCAACGCCGTAAGTCGTCGGCAATATGTTCGAGACTTTCTGAAAGCCCGAACCCAAGAGTTCGGTCGGGAAAATCACGCCGGAGAAGAACGCCGAGCCGATGCCGATAAAAATCCCGAACGGGTCGCCGCGCTTGAACACCATCGCAAAACTCGCCGACAAAATGCCGAGCGATGCCAGCACGAACGTCGTCAACAGAAGCAACAAAATCGCCGTCAGGAAGTTGCCTTGATACGTGACATCGAAAAACAGCCAGCCGAAAAATAGATACAGAAACGATGTGAAAGTCGCGTTGATAAAATCCCAAATCGAACTCGTGACGATAAACGACGGAACATTTATCGGCGTCATCAACACGCTTTCCAGAGTCCCTTGTGTTTGTTCGCTGCGAATCGCATTCGCCAGACTCGAAAAGCCGACGGTGAAATAATTCAAGACCGCCAAGCCGATAAGCCACGCCGGAAGCGGTTCGCGCCACTGCGGAAATTGTCCCGAATTGCCTGCGAAAATCTGCGATACAAAGAAGAACGTCGTGACCACGAACAATATCGAAAGCACACGCATCCCGAACTCGACGCGGTAACTCGTCGCAAGTTGAAAATCGCGGACAACGAAGGCGCGTATGCGACGAAGGAAAAAGATTAGTGAAGCCATGTCGTTTTGTGTTCAGTGTTCGAGATTATACCTCTTGCAAAAGTCCCGTAGGGACTGATGATAATAGTCCAGCGATTTATCGCTGGGGGAAGTATCGGAAATTTCTCCAGTCCCGTAGGGACGACTGAACAGAGTTTCAAGTGTCCCTACGGGACACGGCAGGTTACTCGTTCTGTACCCAGCGATGAATCGCTGGGCTAAAATCAAACGTCCCTGACGGGGCGACTTTTGCAAGAGGTCTATTACTTTTCATAAGCTTCGAGTACGTCGAGCAATGTCGCGCGTTCGGTGTGACAGGCGACGATGCGCCCGCCCGCCGTTTGTATGCGGCGAATGACCTTATCTAGAGTTTTGGTTTCAGCACTCATTGTGAACGTGATAAGGGTTTGCGGAGTGTGATGCGCGTCGTCGGCAACGGTCGCGGCGATGTCGAACTTCGCATCGTCGTAGTGGTCGAGCGTGTTTGCGGTCAGCATCGTTTTGACGTGCGCCGTACTCACTTCGCGGACGGTTAAGGTGACTTGCGCGTGTTCTGAGTTTTGGGCGCGCAAATTCGCGGGCGTATCTACGACCTGAATTTGCCCGCCACTTATGACGCCGACGCGCTGGCAAAGTTCTTCGACTTCCGCGAGATTATGCGATGTCAAAAGCACGGTCGCGGGCGGCGTGTCCTGAGCGAGTGAGCGAATCACACCGCGCATCGAAGCGGCGGCGAGCGGGTCGAGCGAACGTGTCGGTTCATCAAGGAGCATCACGGGCGGACGCGAAAGCAGTGCGCGGGCGACCGCCATGCGTTGCTTGTTGCCGGTCGAGAGTTCACCGAAACGACGCCGCGCGTATTGAGTTAAATCGAAGCGTTCAAAAAGTTCGTCAATGCGCGTCCGCGCGTCGCGCGTAGTCATGCCGTAAAGTCGGGCGAAGAAAAGCAGGTTCTGCTCAATCGTCAAACGCCAGTAAAAACTCCGTTCTTCAGCGGTCGCCAAACCGACGGCGGCGCGCACGCGCGTTTCATCTCCAACACTATCGCAGCCCAAAACCGTGACGCTTCCCCGTGTCGGTTGAACCAGCGTGGCGATGATTTTGGTGAGCGTGGTTTTGCCCGCACCGTTTCTGCCGATGAGTCCGAAGATTTCGCCCTGCTTTATGTCAAACGAAACATCGCGCAAGGCTTCGACGGGCGGCGTGACGGGACGACGGAAAAGCTGTTTGAGTTTGACGAGTTTCGGCGGATAAGTTTTGGAAAGATGTTCAATAACGACGGCGGGTATGTCGTGATGCGTGATGGGTTGTACGGCGTTTTCGTTGATTTGGGGTGTGTCTTTAATGTCGAGCATCGAAGCGGGATTTTACGTTAAAGGTTGTGACGGACGTTAGCGCGCACGCTGGCGCGGGTCTAATCTTTCGCGCAATCCGTCACCGATAAAGTTGAATGCAAGAACGGTCAAAGCGATGGCGATGCCGGGAACGATTAAAGCGTGCGGCGCGAGCGTCAGGGTTGACAGGTCGCGGGCTTCTTCCAACATCACGCCCCACGAAGGCGCGGGCGGCGGGACGCCCAAACCTAAAAACGAAAGCGTCGCTTCGGCTAATACCGCACCCGCCATGCCCAAACTCGCTTGGACGATTAAAGGTTGAATCGCGTTCGGTAGAACGTGTTGAAGAATGATACGCATATCACCCGCACCGAGTGCGCGTGCGGCTTGTACGAAATCATATTCGCGGACTTTCAAAACCTGCCCGCGAATTAAACGCGCGTAGCCCGTCCAGCCGATGATGGTTAAAGCTAAAATCAATTTGCCGAGTCCCGCCCCAAGAAAAGCGACCATCGCAATCGCCAACAGCAAACCCGGAAACGCGAGAAACACGTTGAGCAGATAACCCGACACAATCGAATCAACCCAACCGCCATAGTAACCCGCGAGCGCGCCGATAAG
>JBGTMR010000090.1:0-48279 GCA_041743485.1 Pyrinomonadaceae bacterium | reverse complement strand
AATCTAACAATAATTAAAGGTTCAGAGTCGGGCTACTGCCCGACATTCCGCGAAAGAGAGTCGGGCAGTAGCCCGACTCTGAACCGTGCGTTTTTTTTGTTAGGTTTAAATTTCAAAGACCATAAGCAGACGGCAATTCATAAAACCAAAGACCTAATCAGTTACCTGCCAATCATCAAAAGCGGCGCACTTGTCGTTTCAAGTGCGCCGCTTTTCGTCGCAAGTCGCTGACTTCTCGTCATAATGCGCGGCATTATGACGAGAATGCTTTGACTTCCCGTCATAATGCCGCGCATTATCGTCATAATGCGCGGCATTATCGTCATAATGCTCTGACTTCTCATCATAATACACAGCATTATCGTCATAATGCTCTGACTTTTCCTCATAATGCTCTGACTTTTGGTGAAAAATAGACTGTTTCTCTGCTTTCGGAACTGCGAAACATTTGTAACTGATGCCGACGCAAAAGATTTAGATGTTTGGCTCTGCCGCCTGATGTGCGGAAAGGCTCTGCCTTTCCGCTTCGCTCTCAGAAATTTATGGCGGCTACGCCGCGCGGTGCGAGGCGTAGCCTCGAAGCAAGTTGAAAGTATCTATCGGTGAGTCATAGACTCACCGCACATCAGGCGGCAGAGCCGCATAATATTTCCACCGCATAAGCTGAGTTATCAATTTTACTCGTCACTTGTCATTTACTCGTAATAACGCACCAGCCATTCCGCCGCGCAAGCCGGTTTGTCCCCGCCGTCGCGTTCAACCGTGACGCTCCACGCGACTTGTACGCCGCCACCGATTTCTTCAACTTGCGCCAACGTGAAGCGTCCGCGAATGCGCGCTCCGGCTGGCACGGGCGAGATAAAACGCACGCGGTTCAAGCCGTAGTTGAGTGCCATTCCGACGCCTTCGACGCGCATCGCCTGATGCATCATTTCGCTTAACAACGAAAGCGTCAGAAAGCCGTGCGCGATTGTTACTTTGAACGGCGATTCGCGCGCGGCGCGTTCCGGGTCAACGTGAAGCCACTGCCTATCATCCGTCGCTTCCGCAAAATTGTTGATGCGCTCTTGTGACACTTCCAACCACCCGCTGACCGCGACTTCGCGCCCCGTGAGTTCGCTTAACTTGGCGATGCTTTCAATCTCGATCATGACATCAATTCCCTTCCCTCAAAACTTTGTCGCGCGCCGCTTGCGCTCCTTTAATCACACCGCGCGCGATCACCATCCGATGCACTTCCGATGCGCCGTCATAGATGCGAAACGCGCGGGCATTCGCGTAAAAATCGGCAAGCGGCGTATCGTGTGAGACACCGAGCGCGCCGCAGATTTGCACGGCGCGGTCAATCACGCGGTTAATCGCTTCGGCGACGAAGACTTTGCAAATCGAAGACTCGCGCCGTATCTCGTCGCCCTGCTCGTGCTTCCAAGCGGCGTGCATGACCATCATGCGCGAGGCGTGTAAATCAATTTCCGAATCGGCAATCATCCACTGTATCGCTTGATGCTCACTCAACTTTTTACCGAACGCTTCACGCTCCAGAGCGCGACTTGTCGCAATCTCCAAAGACCTCTGGGCAACGCCGAGCCACCGCATACAATGCGTCAAGCGTGCCGGGGCAAGCCGCACTTGCGACATCTTGAACGCTTCACCGACACGTCCCAACACCGCCTCATCCGGCACGCGCACGTTTCTGTAAATCACTTCGCAATGCCCGCCAAGCCCGTGCGAACCCATTACCGGAATCGGGCGCACGACTTCAAACCCTTGCGCGTCACACGGAACTAAAAACATCGTCGCGCCTTCATGCGCCGAAACATTCGGATTCGTGACCGCCATCGTTATCGCCACGCCCGCCCCTTGCGCTCCGCTAATAAACCACTTGTGACCGTTGATTTCCCAACCGCCGTCAACCTTGTCGGCGCGCGTCTTTAACATCGTCGGGTCAGACCCCGCACCCGGAGCGGGTTCGGTCATCGCAAAGCACGAACGCATCTCGCCTTTCACGAGCGGGCGCAAATACGCTTCACGTTGTTCATCATTCGCATAGAGCGAAAGCAAGTGCATGTTGCCCTCATCGGGCGCGGCACAGTTAAGCGCGAGCGCGGCGGGAAAGCTACGTCCCGCTTCTTCAAACACGACGCACATTCCAACCGTACCAAGCCCCAGCCCGCCGTATTCTTTCGGTAATTGCAAACCGTAAAGTCCCACATCACGCGCCTTTTGTCGCAACATTAAAAGTTGCTCCGCCGTGATGGTTTCACCCTCGCCGCTTCGCCCTTCAAGCGGAATCACTTCATCACGCACAAAGGCTTTGACGCGCTCGCGCAAATCAATCAACTCCGGTGGTAAATTAAAATCCATATTGGTAAATGGTAAATGGTAAATGGTGAATGATGAATGGAAAAGACAGGCTGTTCATCCATTAACTATTTGAAACCGTGCAAATTAAAGTTGCTGTGTCTTCACCGCGTGAGCGGTGGCTTGAATTTAGCCGTGCGTTTTAACGCACGGGAGGCGGTGAAAATGTCCGTCGTCGCGTCAGCGACGATTGAACGTGACCGGCGTTTTTTCAATCATCGCTGACGCGACGACGATTCGATTCCGACGTTTTCCGTGCGTTGAAACGCACGGCTAAAATCATCGCATCGCTACGCGATGATTTATGCACATCCTTCACCATTCACCATTCACCATTTACCATTTACCATTCACTATTCACAGCCCGCCCGTGACTTCCAAGACTTGACCCGACACATAATCGCTTAACGACGACGCGAAGAATGCAACCGCTCCAGCCGCTTCTTCGGGCGAACCGCCGCGCCCCATCGGTATCATCCGAAACGCGATTTCACGGTTCGCTTGCGGGATGCCGAGCGCGATGTCCGCCGCTTCGCGCGTCACACGTTCGCCCCCTTCTTTCGCTTGCGTGAGGCGCGTTTCGATAAAGCCGAAGGCGACGGCGTTGACTTGAATGTTGAATTGTCCCCACTCTTTGGCAAGCGTCTTGGTGACACCGATGATGCCCGCTTTGCCCGCCGCGTAATTGCTTTGTCCGGCGTTGCCGCGCGTGCCTGTGGTCGAACTGATGTTGACGATTTTCCGGGACGCCGCGCGCCCGTGTGCTTCCTTTTCCCCTTTCGCGGTTTCACGCAAGTAATCGGACGCAGCGCGTATGATGCGAAACGGCGCAGTCAAATGAACGTCCAACATCGCGTGCCATTGTTCATCCGTCATCTTGTGCAGCGTGCCGTCCCAAGTGTAGCCCGCGTTGTTGATAATCGCGTCAATGCGCCCGCACTCGTTGAGCGTCGTCTTAATCAAGTGCGGTGCGAAGTCCGCCGCCGTGACGTCGCCCGGAACGGCAAGCGCGTTTCCGCCGTCGGCTTTAATCGCATCGGCGGCTTCGTGCGTCGGGTCAACGTCAATATCTGAAACGACAACGTGCGCGCCGTGTCCGGCGAAAAGTTCCGCGCAAGCACGCCCGATGCCGCGCCCCGCGCCCGTGATAATCGTCACTTTGTTTTCGAGTAATCGCATGATGTTCTTCTTTGTCGGTGAGTGAATGTTTGTGACTTATAGCTTGACACAGATACACGCCAAAACGCGCCAACCCACTTGTCATTTGTTGGCGCGTTTTGGTTTTACAATATCAATCAAGAGTTGCGACGGCTTAACAATTCGGCATCGCAGACCGCGTAAATCTTCGGCGGGAATATCGAGCAAATCTTTATCGTGGCTGACGATGTATTTAGCATTGCCGGAGCGGGCAGTATCTATCATCACATTATCGTCGGCATCGCGGCTGATTTTATATCGCTTGCCGGGATTAACCCACGTCACCGTATCAAGTTGCATCTTGGCGGCGAAGCGTTCGATGCGCCGTTGTTCTACTCCGAGACGCTCTAAAATCTCCGTGTATTCCTCAACCACCGGCACACTGACAATCAGTTGTAACTCGCGGTAAGCGAACCACAACTTTACTACTTTGTTGTTCGCCGTTTCGCGGTATAGGTTGAGAAAAAACCGTATGAAAACATTTGTGTCGAATACTACCGGAATACGGTTTTTACGCGGCGTCACGTTGCTGTCTCTTCTCCGCGCGATACCGGCGAATTACCGCATCGGCTTCTTTTTCGGTGACACCGTTGCGGCGCATATCGCCCCCGATTTCATCGGCAAGTTCGAGCATGTCGGCGGCTTGCAAGTGATACTCAATCAAGCTTTTGAGTGTCAGCACCGGGTCAACATTGCGCCGCGCCTCGTTGGTTTCAAATTCACGCCACAATTCAGATTGTAAAAGAGTTTGAATAGTCATCTGCCTCAACACCTTTGACGGCATTCTAACACAAGGTTCAACGTGCTTTTTCTTCGCACCGTCTAACTGATTCTTAAATTCTTCGTAACTACTCAGCCGTCTTCAGATGGCTTCCCCGAAGGGCGCATAGACCAGTTCCGTTTGACGGCTGGGTGAAGAGGCAAAGAATTAAGGAGGGCGTTTCAACGTCCTTCTTTCTTCCGGCTTACAGCCACAAGAACCCGAACGGCTTAAGCCGCGTGCGAAAGCCCGTTAGAAACGGGCTGAGGAGATTGATTCGCAATCGTCCCCAGCCGTCAAACGGAACCTGTCTAAGTGCCGCTTCGCGGAAAGCCGTCTGAAGACGGCTGAGTAGCTACAATTTTTTCAATTTTCAACTACCGCCCGCGCTTTCTTCATCACGCAACACGCGCAGTAAAATCTTGCCGACGGCACTCTTGGGAAGGCTGTCGCGTATCTCGATATGGCGCGGGATTTTGTATTCGGCTAAACCGCTTTTGCAATGTTCGATGAGTTGTTCGGGGATTGCGCTCGCGCCCCCTCTCAGCACGACGAAGGCTTTGACGACTTCGCCGCGATACGCATCGGGGATGCCGATGACGGCGGCTTCCATCACCGCCGGATGCGAATACAAAACCCCTTCAACATCCGTCGGATAGACGTTGAAACCGCCGACGACAATCATGTCTTTCTTGCGTTGGACGATGTATGTATAACCGTCCGCGTCCATGCGTGCGACATCGCCGGTGTAAAGCCACACGCGCCCGCCCGCGTCACGGCGCAAAGTGTTCGCGGTCTCTTCCGGCTTGTTCCAGTAGCCTTTCATCACCTGCGGGGCGCAGATGCAAAGTTCGCCTTCCTCATCAATCCCGACTTCGCGTGTGCCTTCTTCAAGGTCAACGATTTTGATGTCCGTGTCGGGAAACGGTAAGCCTATGCTGCCGGGTTTGCGGCGGGCGAACATCGCGGTCGAATGCGTCACGGGCGAGGCTTCCGATAAGCCGTAACCTTCGTTGAGCGCGCCGCCCGTCATGCGCTCAAACTGGTGGATGACTTCGACGGGCAGCGGGGCTGAACCGCTATTGAACAGTTTGATTTTGTCTATCCCGCTTGTCTTCGCGCGCGGATGATTGAGAAGTGAAATGTAAATCGTCGGGACGGCGGGAAAGTACGTCGGGCGATAATCCCGTATCGCGTCGAGCATCGCATCAACATCGTATTTCGGAATCAAGACTTGACGCACGCCGCGCCACACGCCTTCTATCATCCCGACGGTGAAGCCGTAAATATGAAAAAACGGAATCACCAGAAGATATGTATCTTCGCCGCGCCGCCATTGTCGGTGCGCCCAAGTCTCGCCCTGTATCACGTTCGCAAAAATGTTGTAGTGCGTCAGCATCGCGCCTTTCGGAACGCCCGTCGTCCCGCCCGTATATTGCAACACCGCCGTATCTTCTTCCGCATCAATCTCAAGACCCGGCAACTCAACCGCTCCGCTTTCATCATTGACGGCAAGCAAATCAGCCAGCTTCAATGTGCCTTCGACGGTGCTTACGGGCAAGGCGGCAATTGAGTATTCAGCCGCCGAAGTGATGACGATGTTTTCGATTTTGGTGTCACCCTGCACCGCGCGCACAAGCGGCGCAAGCACATCGAGCGTACACATCAAACGCAAGCCGGAGTCTTTGGCGACAATCAAAACTTCCCTACCCGTGTAGAGCGGATTGACGTTGACGATGATTGCGCCGAGTCGCAGCACCGCGAACGCCGCGATGAGATATTGCGGGCAGTTCGGCAACATGATGCCGACCCTATCGTTCTGCGTAATGCCGAGCCGCATCATCGCCCGCGCCAGATTGTCGGCGCGTTCCTTGATTTCACGAAACGTCAGATGCGCCCCCAAGAACGAAGTCGCCACGCTATCGGGAACTTCGCTCGCCGTGACGCGCAAGATTTCATACAGCGAACGACGCGGGTAATTCAGGTGCGGTCGCACCCAGTAATCGTAATGCTTGAGCCAAGGGCGCGCCGCGTAAGGCGACGAAGTTTCATCAAGGGATTCACTCATAAACTCGCTTTCAAAATTCTTGGAATGTTAGAAAGTATTCTCTGCGGTACTCTGCGTCTTCAACTCTGCGTGTCTCTGCGTCAAAAAACTTTCTAACGCAGAGTACCGCAGAGGGCGGACGCAGAGACACGCGGAGAGCATCACTCGCTTAAACAATCGTACTCCCGCCGTCAACGATAATCGTTTGACCCGTGATGTAACTCGAAGCATCGGACGCGAGAAACACGGCGACGCCTTTCAGTTCGCCCGCATTGCCGATGCGCGCAATCGGATTTCGTTTCTTTATATCCGGCTCGATAATCTCAATCGAAGCGTCAGCCAAGCGCGAATGAAAAAAGCCGGGCGCAATCGCATTGACTCTCACGCCCGACTTGCCCCACGTCGCCGCGAGTTCGCGTGTCAAACCGAACAAGCCCGCTTTGCTCGCCGCGTATCCGACGTAGTGAAGTTCATGCGCCGAAGCCATCAAACCCGCGACCGAAGAAACATTGATGATGCTTCCCCACCCGCGCTTCAACATCTCACGCCCCGCCGCTTGCGAGAATAAAAACGCTCCGGTTAGATTCACATCCAAAACCTTTTGCCACTTATCGAGCGGCATCGCTTCCGGCAACGCGCCCCACGAAATCCCGGCGTTGTTAATCAAAATATCAACCGCACCATACACCTCAAGCGTCCTGTCAATCGTCGCTTGCACTTGCGCTTGACTTGCGACATCGCACACCGCGCCTTCAACCTTAAAACCCTGTTCGCGCAGTTCATCAACCGCCCGCGTCAACCATTCTTCGCGTCGGGCGCACAACATCAAAGACGCTCCGGCTTCCGCCAAAGCGCACGCCATCTCAAGCCCAAGCCCGCGCGAACCGCCCGTCACAATCGCGGCGCGCCCCGTTAAATCGAACAATTCTTTAACGTGTGTCGTCATGGTTTGCTTTCGTCATTCCGCATACGTCGAAACCGCAGCGTTCAATACAAACTTCAAGTGTGGTAAATTCAGGTAAATCAATCAACCAACGCGAACCTTCAAAGGCTTTATCACCTTTTACGGATTTCGCTCCACGCCTCAAGGCTTCGCCTTACGTTCAGGGAGATGTTATGAAATCGAACCGCTCATTATTGAATCGCTTGTGGGTATGTCTGCTTATCGCATTGCTTTTTACACCCAATCTTGTTTTCGCACAAACAAAATCCGCTCAAGCGGGCGGCACGCTGCCCGCCATCAAGTTCACCGAATACAAACTGAAAAACGGTTTGCGCGTGATTCTGCATGAAGACCATTCGACGCCGATTGTCGGCGTCAATCTCTGGTATCACGTCGGCTCGAAGAATGAGGTTCAAGGTAAAACCGGCTTCGCCCACCTCTTTGAACACATGATGTTTCAAGGCTCTAAGAACTACGACGATGATTACTTCAAACCGATTCAGGAGGCGGGCGGAACGCTCAACGGTTCGACCAATCCCGACCGCACCAACTACTGGGAAGTCGTGCCGTCAAACTTCCTCGAACTCGCGTTGTTTATGGAAGGCGACCGCATGGGCGGGCTGCTCGATGTCTTGAACGAAGCCAAGCTTGCCAATCAACGCGACGTAGTGAAAAACGAAAAGCGTCAAAACTACGACAATCGCCCTTACGGTTTGGTCGGTGCGCGCATCAACGAAACTTTGTTTCCGAAAGACCATCCGTACCACTGGCTGACCATCGGCTCGCTCGATGATTTAACCGCCGCTTCGATTGACGATGTGAAAGGTTTTTTCCGTCGTTACTACACGCCGCGCAATGCTTCACTCGCCATCGCGGGCGACTTCCAACCGCAACAGGCGCGGGCGTGGGTTGAAAAGTATTTCGGGGCGATTGAAGGCGGCACACCCATCGCCCCCGTCAAAGTCACACAGCCCGTCATCAACGGCGAACAGCGCATCGTGATGCCGGAGCGCGTCGAACTCGAACGCCTCTACATGGTCTGGCACACCGTCCCGCAGTTCAACCCTGACGAAGCACCCGCCGATTCTCTCGCCACGATTTTAGGCGCGGGCAAATCATCGCGCCTCTATAAAACCCTTGTCTATGACCGCCAAATCGCGCAGGACGTTTCGGTCTTCAACGGCTCGCAGGAACTCGCCGGAACATTCCGCATCACCGCGACCGCCAAACCCGGCAAGTCGCTCGATGAACTAGAGAAAGCCATCAATGAAGAATTAGAGCGCATCAAGCGCGACTCTCCGACAGGGGAAGAAATAGAACGCGCCTACAACGCACGCGAAGCGGCGCAGGTTTATAGCCTGCAAACCGTCGGCGGCTTCGGCGGGCGCAACGACCAACTCAATCAGTACGCGATATATCTCAACCAACCCGACTACTTCAAACAAGACCTCGCGCGTTACGCGAAAGTCACGGCGGATGATGTCAAGCGCGTCGCCAATCAATACCTGACCAAAAATCGTTTAATCGTTTCCGTCACATCGTCCAACGCCAACCAAACTGCCAGCAGAAACAACCGGACTCCCGCGACTCCGACCAGTCCCGCGCAAGCCGCCGCCACGCCTTCGACCGCCGGAACACCAACCACGCCGGAAGCCGCAAGCACGACGGGGGCGCAAGTCGTCACGAAATCCGAAGCCACCGCGACCACTCCTGCGGGCGCAACACCGACGCAAACAACCGCCACCGCGACCACGCCCGTCGTCAGTCCCGCGACCACGCCAGCCGTGACCACGCCGGCCGCGACGAAAGGCAAGCGCGATGATTCGTCGAAAAAAGCGAGTCTCGCCAGATTGCCGAAGCCGGGCGCGGAGCCGAACTTCTCTTTGCCCAAAATCGAACGTCGCAAACTCTCTAACGGCTTGACGGTTCTCGTCGTCGAACAACACGAACTCCCCGTTGTCAGCATGAACCTCGTCATCAAATCCGGCGACGCGAACAACACACCTGAACAAGCCGGACTCGCGGGCTTGACCGCCGACCTGCTCGACGAAGGCACGCGCACGCGCAACGCCCTTGAAATTTCCAACGATCTTTCGGCAATCGGGGCGCAACTCGGCGTCGGCTCCGATGTTGATTCGACCAACGCCAACCTTCGCACCTTAACGCGCCACCTCGACCGCGCGCTTGAAATCTACGCCGATGTTCTGCTTAATCCGGTGTTCCCCGAAACCGACCTCAAACGATTGCGCGATTCGCGTTTGACTCAACTGCGTCAACGCCGCGACAACGCCGGACTCATCGCCAACCAAGTTTATGCGTCGCTCCTGTACGGGCGTAATCATCCTTACGGTCAACCCGGCACGGGTACAGAAACCTCGCTTCGCGCCCTCGCCCAAAACGACGTGCGCCGCTTCTATGAAACGCACTATCGCCCGAACAACGCGACCTTAATCGTCGCCGGAGATGTCAAGGCGAACACGCTGCTTCCCAAACTTGAAAAAGCTTTTGCGACGTGGAAGCAAGGCACGATTCCCGCCCTCAAATTCTCCGCTCCGGCAGCCCGTGAGAGCGCGGCGATTTATCTGGTTGACCGTCCCGGGGCGGCGCAATCAATCATCAACATCGGACAGGTCGCGGTCGAACGTCAAACGCCCGACTACTTCCCTTTGCTCGTCCTTAACACGATGCTCGGCGGGCAATTCATTTCGCGCCTCAACCTCAATCTGCGTGAAGACAAAGGCTACACTTACGGAGCGCGCACGGCGTTCGATTACCGTCGCGCGGCGGGACCCTTCACCGCTTCGGCGGGCGTCCAAACCGCCGTCACGAAGGAATCGGTGCAGGAATTTTTGAAAGAGTTGAACGGCATACGCGGCACAATTCCCGTCTCTGCGGAAGAACTCGAATACTCAAAGCAGGCAATCCTACGCGGCTTCCCGCGCGGCTTTGAAACGCCGGAACAAATCTCGAATCGCCTTGCCGATGTCGCCCTATACGAACTGCCCGATGATTATTTCAATTCCTATCTCGCCCGCGTCCGCGCCGTCACACTCGACGACGTGAAGCGCGTCGCCAATCGTTATCTCGATCCGTCGAAGATGGCGATTCTCATCGTCGGCGACCGCCAAACAATCGAACCCGGTCTTCGCTCACTCGACGCACTCGGCGCGACCATCACCATCCTCGACACCGATGGGCAACCCATCGGCAGCAGCGGAGCGGCAATGGGCGGAGCGCAGTAACGATAAGTGGAACGTCGAAGTTAATGAACAGTCGAAGAGTCAAATTCTATGAAACAAACAAGGAGTAGAACCCATGAACAGACGTGATTTTATCGAGAACGCGACCATCGCCGCCACGGTCGCCGGACTGTCCGCCGCCACCGCGTGCGACTTGAGCGCGTCACCTGCGGCGCAATCCGCATCGGGTGAAACAATGCGCGGCGAGATGATGTATCGCCCTCTAGGACGCACGGGCGAAAGTGTTTCCGCGATTGGATTGGGCGGCTTTCACATCGGCGTCCAACGTGACCCCGCCGACAGCACGCGGCTGATTCGCCGCGCGATTGATGGTGGTATGACGTTTATGGATAACTGTTGGGATTATCACGACGGCGGCAGCGAAGTTCGCATGGGAAACGCTCTGCGCGACGGCTATCGCCAAAAGGTTTTCTTGATGACCAAGATTGACGGGCGCACGAAAGAATCCGCCGCGCGCCAGATTGACGAATCCCTTAAACGGCTTCAGACAGACCGCGTGGACTTGATGCAGATTCACGAAATCATACGCCTCGAAGACCCCGACCGATGCTTTGCCGAAGGCGGCACGATGGACGCGATACGCGCCGCGAAACAGGCGGGCAAAATTCGCTTCGTCGGCTTCACCGGACACAAAGACCCGTTCGTTCACCTTCGCATGTTGGAAGTCGCCCGCGCGAACGACTTTCGATTCGATGCCGTGCAGTTGCCCTTGAACGTCATGGACGCGCACTTTCGCAGTTTTGAAAAGCAGGTCTTGCCCGTGCTTGTGCGCGAAGGCATCGGCGTTCTCGGTATGAAATCAATGGGCGGTGCGGAAATCCTAAGCAGCAAAATCGTGACTCCGATTGAATGTTTGCATTACGCTTTAAGCCTTCCGACTTCGACCGTCATCACCGGCATTAACACGATGCCGATTTTAGACCAAGCCTTTGAAGCCGCGCGCACCTTCAAGCCTCTGACGCAACAACAAACCGCCGCCCTGCTCGCTCGCACCGCTCCACTCGCGGCGAAAGGTCGCTTCGAGTTGTTCAAAACCTCCGACCGCTACGACGGCACGGCGCGCAACCCGCAATGGCTTGGCTAAAACGCCGCACGATGACAAACGAAGAAGCGTGACAGATGAATCGCTGTCACGCTTCTTTATATTTCACACCCGAATGCAAAATGAGATAGGAATAGGCTGCGGTACGAAAGTTAAACGGAGGTGAACGGAGGCATAACGGAGTAGAACGGAGAAAGCTTTTTATGTTCATCCTCCGTTCTACTCCGTTATGCCTCCGCTTACCTCCGTTATACCTGTCTCTCCGAATGTCGAAGGCTCATATCGTTCTGCAAGTTCGGTATCACGTATTATGACCGCACACGAAACATCGTTCGTCATACCCGAATCCGACGTGGAACTGCTCGCCGAGTGCGACGTGGAAACATTTCGCGCCGGTGGACGCGGCGGGCAACACGTCAACACCACCGAATCGGCGGTGCGTCTGCGTCATCGTCCTTCCGGCGCGACGACCACATCACAAGCCGAACGCAGCCAGCATCGCAACAAGCAAACCGCGCTCAAGAATTTGCGCCGTAAGCTTGAACGCATCAACTACCGCGCACCCACTCGCGTTCCGACCAGAGCCACTAAAGCATCGAAGGCGCGGACGATGAAAGAAAAATCCGCGCGTTCACAAACCAAGCGTCTGCGCGCAAAACCGGGAAGCGATGATTGAGTTTTTCAGTTTGAGTTATGCGACTCTGATGAGAGCAGTGGTCAGTGGTCAGAAAAGAAGCCGTCGTTGCTCACCTTCCATTCTGGCATTACCAAGAATGAAAAAGCCCGACATTCTGTTTCGTATGTTTTTAGGGCTTTCTCAAATTTGAAATCTCAAATTAACATCAGTTCGACGTAAGACAGAAAAGGAGTTTATCCACGAATCACACGAAAGAACACGAATAAAAACACCAAAGAAATCCGACTTTGTTTCGTGCCGTTTCGTGTTGTTTCGTGGATAAACTTCTTATGGTTTCTTACATCGAACTGACGTCAAATTAAGAGAAGAAAAACCCCAAAGAAAAACGAAAAGTGAGAAAGTCCTAGTTTTAACTGACCACTGACCACTGACCACTGACCACTTTCATGAGAGTTTTGTGATTCACGCGACGGCATCAAGAGTCAATTCGCCGTCAATGGTTTTCGATATTTTATCGAGGTTCAAATTGCGCGCCGAAGCGTTGAAGATTTCACGATACGTTCCGTCCATGTCGTACAACTCGTCGTGCGTTCCGTGTTCGACGACGCGCCCTTCCTTCAACACATAGATGATGTCGGCACCGAGAATCTGCGAGATGCTGTGCGAGATGAGGACGACGGTGCGGTCTTCCTTTATCGCGTCCTCACGCACAAACGACTTGATAACGACATATCTATAAACGTGTTCTGTACGACCTTCGTTAAACTCTCCGCCCCGCGCTCAATCCGCGTCTGCACTGTTCCCGTTTGGTTATCCGCATCCGAGAAGAACGTTAAACGGTAAGTCGGGATTTTCGCAATCGCAAATTGTGAAAGCTGACTTGAAACATTGATTCTGATTCTTTCGCCCAACAGACTCTGCCCGTAACGCAAACCCGTGTTGATGAGTTCCTTACCAAACAGTATTCCGCTAATCATCAACAACAAAGAAGTTCCCTGCGCCGCCGTCCTGCCTTCATTCAATAACCGTTCGATGGTGTCCACCGTATAACGCAAAACTATCGGGTTGACTTGCGCCGCGAACGCACCCAGCAGCGTCATTAGGAAGCGAACTTATCACCCACCGCCGATACGGTTTGACGAACGAATCAGACGGTAAATTATTTGCCAGATGCTCATATTTTGCTTTCGATTTTCAGTATAAGGCGACGCACCGACCTGCCCGATTCGTTTATAACAATCACATCACGCGAACGTAATTTAAGATTTTGGCACAATGGTTTTGTATGAAGACGGTAAACCAAAACTCTCGCTGATTCGATGTGTTGACCTAAATGTAAAGTTGAGATGATTCAAGAGTTGCTTGTTTTCCCGTACTTCCGCAGTTTTTCCGGCGAGACTTTTTATGACACATATCACCAATCTTATTGTCTTTTACAATAATCACGTCTCATTCACTAGGTAATTAGTGTAAATAAACCTTTAGTATAACTAAATCTTGTGCTATAACTTCCGGCATGTTGGATACTCCCTTCTCGATTTCGCCTAATCCGGCGACTTTGTTTCTTACGCCGAGCCTCAAGAGCGCGATTCATAAAGTACGCTATACCATAGACAAACGGCAGGGTTTGACGTGCTTACTTGGTGATGCGGGCATGGGCAAATCCAGCGTTTTGCGTCTGCTGTATGGCTCGTATGAATCGCAAGACGGTGTGACGACGGCGTTTTTACCGGACGCCGAATTCACTACTCCCTACGCCTTTGTCAGAAGTATTTGCCAAGAATTCGACATTTCGCCGCGTCGTTCTCTGCACGACCAAAAAAACGCCTTCAAAGATTTCATCGTCTCGCAAGCCGAAGTCGGCAATAACGTCGTGCTTTTACTTGACGAGGCACAAGGGCTGGACACCTCTATGCTTGAGATCGTCCGCTCTTTTCTTAATTATGAAAGCAATCGCGCCAAGCTTTTGCAAATCGTGATGGCGGGACAACTCGAACTACGCAATAGGCTTAAATTACCTGCCAATAAAGCCTTGAAATCCCGCATCATCATGTATTCCCTGCTTGACCCGCTCAGCCTTAGTGAGACGAAAGCGATGCTCGCTCATCGCTGCGAGATGTCAGAGATGGAAGTTCCCTTCTCCGATGAAGTCATCGCGCGTATCTATGACGCGGCGGGCGGTGTTCCACGCGAAATGCTTCGTTTGTGCGCGACGGCGTTTGAACTGATGCAAGTCACCGAGCAGAAAGCAATCTCGATACATACATTAGAGCAAATGTTATTTGCCGAAGCCCAGAGCCTCGATACGGATGCCCAATGAGCAGCAAGCGTTTAGTTGATTTAGACCCATTTGCCGCCGCACTCGCGCGCAAAGAGCGTGCGAAACGCGAAGCTCAAGCAGCGGAAGCAACCGTTGCACCACATGCAACCCTTGCACAGCCTGCAACCGTTGTCCGTCATGCAACCGTTGCACGACACGACACCGAACCGTTGCACGGTGCAACGGTTGCACAACCTGCAACGGTTGTTCGTCCTGCAACCGTTGCACGATATGCAATGGTTGAAACCGAGTTCACGAGCGTCCCGAACGACGTGTGGGACGAGGTGATGCCGACACTCAATGTCTATGACCAAGTGGTACTCTGGAGGCTGTACCGTCTGGCGCGTGGATACCACTCGGAGACCTGCATGGTGGGTCTCGAAAAGCTCGCAAAGTCCTGTAATATCGGCAAAAGACAGGTTTCGACGAGCATCGAACGGCTTGAAAAAACCGGCTTGGTCGAGCGCACGGGAACGGATTTTGGAAACAAAAATAAGCTGATGCGCGGCACGGTTTATAAAGTAAATATTCCTGCCGCAAGGGTTGCACCACAAGCAAGGGTTGCACAACCTGCAACCCTTGCACAACAAACAACCGTTGCACAATATGCAACCATTAAACACAACACATTAAAAGAAAACACACAAACACAGGAAGACCCAAATTCTGTGGGTGTGTGTTCTGTTTTTTCCATCGAAGAATGTCGCAGGTTCGCCGAGCATCTGCGTTCGACGGGGCAGGGGATTACCAATCCGGGCGGCTATGCGACGAAAGTTCACCGGACGGGCGAAGCCGACGAGATGATAAAAAGTTTTCTTGCCCAAGCTTCGACACCAGCATCGAAAAGCGTTGACGCGAGTTCGTGTCCCGATTGCAACGGAACGGGTTGGTGGTATCCGCAAGGGCAGGAAATGGGAATCGCCAAATGCAAACACGAGCGTCTCGCACCGAAGGCGGAGAAATGAAATCCACGATGCTGAAACAAATTTTCAAACTCACGCGGTTGATGCTTGAAATCTTGGGCAGGGGGTTTTGCCGCACCCGCGCCAAGACGAACGGGCATATTGCACGCACAGCCGCACGGATGATTTCGCACACCGGGCAAGCGCGCAGGTCACTTGCGCGCTTGATTGAAACTCGTTCGGCGATGAAGTTTTTCCGTGCGGGGAACGGCACAGGGATTTTGCCGTCCGGCATGTTCGGGGCGGAAGGGCGAAGGGGAGTCACGCGGATTTCGCGTCGTTCGCGTGCGCCATGCGCGAGGGAGCGGGAAAGGATTCGTTCACCCGAATCGGCGTTCGGCGGGGGAATGCGCGATGCGGGCAAGATGGCTTCCGCCGGAGTTGGGGCGACTTCAGAATCGCGCTTCGGAGTCGTGCTTTCGGAGTCGCTTAAACCGTTCGGATGCCGCGCGAATGCGAACGATGCGGAGTTCACCGCTTGAATTTTCGTGACGAAGATTTATTTTTTTCCGCTGAATTACAGCGCGCCGAGTCCGACGACGGCGATGACGATTAAAACTTTCACAGGCACGGGCGAAGATGTTTTATCCGCGTTACGCTTGAGCGATTCAGGGACATCACGCCCTTGCGCGGGAACGGCAATCCAATCGAAATCGCGCCCCGGAGTTTCGAGTTTTTGTTGCATCTCAGCTCCGCGCAAAGGCTGCCCGTGACCTGTGGCAATCGTATCGGGCTTCAACTCCGCGAGTTTTTCAACGCCTATATGCGCCTAAATCCAGTCGGGTGTGAAGCAAGGAAGCCTGACGTAATGAGAAACGTCAGGCTTCCTTTTTTGTGAGTTGTTGACCGAAGCGAGAAACGATTTATTTGATGGCGAAACGCACGCCGCACGACGGGCAGGAATGATAATCTCCCGTTGATTTTCCGATAGACAAAGAGTTTTGTTTGCATTGCGGGCAACGCAACATCAGACGCACCGAAATTCTATCCGTCGTTTTAGCCATCACGGTTGCCGTCGCCTGACGGATATTGATTGGCAATTGATTGTTCATGCTCTCACCTCTTTCTTCAGTGCTAATGCGGTTTAACCTTGCCGGAATTTCGGCGCAAGATAACGACAAAATATGCCGCCGATTTGTCGAAGTTAAACTTTTCTTTTGACGATATTGTTATATTCGCTTTGCCCTTTGGTAGTCAAATTTACACCGAATCACCAAATAACAGAAGGTAATCTTCGCGCCGCCCGCGACATACATCGTGGCAAGTCGGGCGGTGATTCGTTTGACAAACAAAACCGCATCGCTTATAGGTATGTTACCGTTATCATATTGAGCGAGTGCTGCTTTGAATAAACCGATGAGAAAAACCGCGACCCTCGCCGACATCGCCGCTTCGGTCGGTGTCACGCCGATGACCGTTTCGCGCGTCGTCAATGAGAGCGGTTATGTTCACGCCGATACACGCCAGAAAGTTTTGCGCGTGATGCAGGAGATGAATTATCGGCGCAACGGTCTGGCGCGCGGATTAAAGCGACAACGCACCGAAACCATCGGCTTAGTCGTCGGCGATGTCGCCAACCCGTTTGCCGCCGAAGTGATTCGCGGCGTGCGCGAGGTCTTAACGGCGCGCGGTTATACGATGTTCGTGTGTGTCAGTGACCAGAGCGTAAAGGAAGAAGCGGAAGCTTTTGAATCCCTTGCCGACCATCGCGTTGACGGTATGATTGTCGCCACGCGCGCCTCGCGCAAAGGCAACGCGCACTTGACGACGCTCTTGGATGCCAACCTTCCGGTCGTCGCACTCGGACGTGACTTCAATCACCCGCACACGGATTTCGTCAGTGCCGACCACTTCAAAGGCGGCTGTGACGCAACCGAACATCTGATTGAACTCGGACATCGGCGCATCGGCTTTGTCGGCATCAAGCAATCTTACGGCGCGGGACTCAAACGCTTTCAAGGGTATCTCGAAGCTTTACGCAAACACGGCATCAAGGTGAACGAAGAAATCATCGTCGGCGGGCGCAAGGGAACGGATCAAGCACCCGGTTATTCGACCGAAGAAATCGGCTATGAAGGCATGAAGCACTTGCTAAGTTTGCGTAAGCCGCCGACCGCGATTTTTGCCCGCAACGATTTCACGGCACTCGGCGCGATTAGTGCTATCAAGCAAATCGGGCGTCGCGTCCCGCAGGATGTCGCGGTCGTCGGCTTTGACGATGTACCGCTCGCGTCGCACACTTCGCCGCCGCTCACGACCGTGTTTCAGCCGACGCACGAACAGGGAAGAATCGCCGCCGAATTTCTATTGCGCCGCATCGAAGCCGCGCAGAATCTGCCGCGCGCCGAACGTGTCTTGCCGTGCAAGTTGATAATCCGTGAATCAACCGTCAGTGGTACGGAAAGCACCTGAGTTCACGAATCAAGCTTGCCTGATTCCTTACTCATTATCGAATTCTCACGCGCAAAGCTGATAACGCTAACTTAAAAGACGGGCGAGAATTGCCGGACGTGGCGCGCATTATTCACAACACAGGGCGGGGTCAGAAACTTCTCCGAAAAGAGTGTCAAGGTTTCATGCTCGAATCAAACACCAAAACCGGCAAGCTGAATCCGGCGACTTCCGCCGTCGAAGGGGCGACCGGCTTTCGCTTGCGCGGGATGCGTTGGTACATCATCGGGCTGGTGTTTCTCGCCACGCTTATCAACTACATTGACCGCCTCACGCTCTCGACGCTCGCCCCGATTATCACGAGTGAACTGAACATGTCGGCGACGGATTTCGCCGGAGTCACAATATGGTTTCTGTTCGCTTACACGATTAGCCAGAGCGTTTCCGGCAAACTTTACGACCGTGTTGGCACGCGGCGCGGGTTTTCGATTTCGATTATCGTGTGGTCTTTGGCGGCGAAAGCGGTTGCCGAATGGTTTCCGGTGCGCGAACGGGCTTTCGGCATGGCGATATTCAATAGCGGGGCGGCAATCGGAAGCATCGTCGCCCTGCCGCTTATCGTGTGGCTCTACTCGGCTTTCGGCTGGCAAGCGACGTTTCTCCTCACGGCTTCACTCGGCATCGTGTGGCTCGCCCTGTAGCTCACATTTTACGAAACGCCGGAGCGTCACAAGTGGCTCACCGAAGAAGAACGTCAATACATTCTCGACGGTCAAAGAATCGAAACTACTTCGCCGGAACTCGCGCGCGGTGTTGCCGAAGAAGCCCGCACGCCGTCCGTTGATTCAATCGCCGCTTCCGCTCCTGCCGCCGTTCCACTCGGTGAAGACGCGCAAAGTTTTTCCGTGCGCTGGCGCGACCTGTTGCGATACAGACAGGTGTGGGCAATTGTCCTCGCGCGTTTTTTCACCGACCCTATCTGGTGGTTATACTTGACGTGGCTGCCATTGTTTCTCAACCGCGTTCACGGCTACGACTTAAAGCAAATCGGTTTGTTCGCATGGGTTCCATTCGTCGCGGCGGACGCCGGAAGTCTACTCGGCGGTTGGATGTCGGGCTATCTCATCGGGCGCGGGTGGAGCGTCAATCGCGCGCGTAAAACCGTCATCATGTTCGCCGCCGCTTTGATGCCCGCCGGAATTCTCGCCGCCTATGCCGCCACGCCTTTAGTCGCGCTCGGTTTAATCGGCGTCGTTCTGTTCGGCTTTCAAATCTGGATTAACAACGTGCAGACTTTGCCGAGCGACTTCTTCCCAAGCAAAGCCGTCGGTTCGGTCGCGGGCTTGGGCGGCACGGGCGCAGGGATAGGTTCGATGATTTTCACACTCGCCACCGGCATCATCGTTGACCGCGTAGGCTACACGCCCGTGTTAGTTATCGCCGGACTGCTCGCGCCTATCGGCACACTCGTTCTGTTTATGCTTGCCGGAAATATCAAACCCGTGCGCTTCAAACAATCTCTTGATACCAACATGCGATAAACGAAACACCGACCGACATAAATTAGCAGGAATCACATCATGACAAACTACCTAGACCTGACGGGCAAAGTCGCCCTCATCACCGGAGCGTCATCCGGCATCGGAGGCGCGACCGCCCGCGCCCTCGCGGAGCAGGGGGCGTCAGTCGCCATCAACTATTTTCGCAATGAAGCGGGAGCGGAATCGGCGCGCAAATCAATCACCGACGCGGGCGGGCGCGCCATCTGTATCCAAGCCGATGTGCGCGAATCCGCCGACATCAAAAGCCTTGTCGCACGCACCGTCGAAGAACTCGGCGCGATTGATATTTTAGTCAACAACGCGGGTTCGCTCGTCGAACGTCTCAAACTTCTGGAACTGACAGAGGAGCGTTGGGACGAAGTGATGAATCTGAATCTCAAAAGCGCGTTCTTACTTTCGCAGGCTGTCGCCGCTTCGATGATGGAGCGCAAGACGGGAGCGATTATCAACGTCTCGTCCATCGCCGGACGCAACGGCGGCGCGCCCGGCTCGATTCATTATTCGACCGCGAAGGGCGGACTCATCACGTTCACCAAAGGCTTGGCGAAAGAACTCGCGCCTTACGGTGTGCGCGTCAATGCCGTTTCGCCCGGCGTCGTTGACACGCCGTACCACGAAACATTCTCGACCCCCGAAGCGATGAAAAACTACGTCAACGCCATCCCGCAAGGGCGCGTCGGCACGCCCGATGAAATCGCGCGCACCATCACTTTCTTGGCTTCCGATGCCGCGAGTCATCTGTGCGGCGAAACCATCGAAATCAACGGCGGCATGATGATGCTGTAAAAGTTCGGCGAAAAAAACCGAACGCCTTTCGCCTTCAAAATTTTGTTCAAAGTTTGAACTATATGACTTAATTTTACGGAGTAAGACCATGAATAACCTTCAGCCTAAACGCAATATAGAATCACCGTCATCGCGCGCAACGCACGCCAAATCATCAACGTGCAGAGCCGCTTTGCTTTTCCTCATCCTCGCTTTGTGCGCCGTTCCGATTGTCGCCCAAAACTTCAAAGCGACGGTTGTCGGCAGAGTCACCGACGCCAACGACGCGACTGTTCCGGGTGCGAGCGTGACGATTGTCAATGCCGATACCGCACTCGAACAAACCGTGACGGCGGGCGACGACGGTGCTTTCACCATCGCCCAACTTCCGCCGGGAACTTACGAAGTGCGCGTCGAAGCCACGAACTTCAAACGCAGCGTGCAGACCGGACTCGTACTTGAAACCGACCAGACGCAACGCTTAAACGTCGTGCTTGAAGCGGGCAATGTTGACGAAACAATCACCGTCGTCGCCGAAGCTCCGGTCATCAACACCGACACGAGCGACAAAGGCGAAGTCATCACGAACCGTCAGGTTCTTGAACTTCCACTAAACGGACGCGACGCGACCGACCTCGCGCAACTCGTTCCCGGCGTCTATCAACGACCTGCTGAAGACGACCAAGGCGCGGGCTTAGCGGTTGCCGGAACGCGCACCGATTCGACCAACTTCATACTCGACGGTGTGAACAATCGCAGCGACCGCAACGGTGCCATCGGCGTCAACACGAACGTTGATTCGATTCGTGAATTCAAGGTTTCGACTTCGAGTTATTCATCGGAGTTCGGACGCACGGCGGGAGCGCAAATCAACGTCGTCTCGAAATCCGGGACAAACAGATTCAGCGGTTCGTTGTTTGAATTTATCCGCAACGATGCGCTTGACGCCGCCAACTTTTTCAGCGGAACGAAGGATTTGCGGCGCAATCAATTCGGCGGAACTATTGGTGGACCTTTGCCGTTCTTCAACTTCGGTGAAGGCGGACCCGCTTTCACTTCCGGCAAAGACCGCACGTTTTTCTTCACCTCTTACGAAGGCACACGCGAGATTCGCTCAGATGCACCTCTCCGCGCCGCGCCGGATGCGAACTGGCTGCGCGGAGATTTCCGCAACGTGCGCGGGGCGGGACCCGACGGCATCTTGTGTCAACCGGGCGATCCCGGAACCGCCTCGAACTCTCCCTGTCGTGATGACACGAACCGCGTCTTGCGCCCCATCGCCACGACCAACGCGAACGGTTCGGTTACAGTCAGGCGCGAAGAATTTCCCATGCCGAATGTGATTCCTCCTTCGTTATTCAGCCCCGTCTCCGCCGCGATTCTGCCGTTCATTCCGGCGGCGAATCTGCCCGCTTTGATTCCCGGACAAGTCTCGACTCGCTATCTGGCGAACGGCGTCAACGACACGAATCGCAATCAATACTTGGCGAAACTTGACCATCGCTTTTCCGATAACAATAACTTTTATGTTTCCTATTCGCGGGGGACACGCGACGACTTCGACCCGTTCCCGTCAGCCCGCAACTTCTATCCGGGTTTCGGGCGCGATGTTGAAAATAGCGCGAACACACTTTCCGTCAGCGACACACACATCTTCTCGCCGCGTTTTATTAACGAAGCCCGCTTCGGCATATTTCGACAAAGCAACCAGAATCTAGCGGAAAATCGTGACACCGATTTCAATGCCGTGTTTGGTATTCCTTACACGCCGCCCGCAGAGTTGCAAGGCTTTCCGGCGATTCTCATTGACGGCTTCGAGGAGTTCGGCGACCGCCCGAACGACCCGTTCATTTACAACATACGCAACCTCAAGCCCAAGCATCACGCTCAATCACGGATGACAACATCCCTGCCGCGAAGCGAACGGTGCGCGTCAAGTCAATCGGGCAGTTGAAATCCGCGACCGCAGACGCGCAACCCGGCGACCGTATCATCGTCGCCGACGGCGAATATAAACTCGACGGCTTCATCGAAATCAGC
The DNA here is from genome assembly GCA_041743485.1 of Pyrinomonadaceae bacterium. Lineage (GTDB taxonomy): Bacteria > Acidobacteriota > Blastocatellia > Pyrinomonadales > Pyrinomonadaceae > JANDLT01. The sequence continues at coordinate 25,992 of JBGTMR010000090.1, read as the reverse complement.
AAGAAAATCGGGACGGCGGCAAGTCCCATCGTCGTCACCACCGAAACCGTTTCCGGTGTCACACTGAACGGCAAAGGCTCGTTCGTTATCACGAAATCAGCGTTCATCATCATTCGCGGCTTCAAGTTCACCGGAAACACTTTGCGACTCGGCAGCGATTCTTACGACCAAGCCTTGACGCTTAAAGACTCGAACAATTGCCGCATCACGCGCAATCTTTTTCAAATGAAAGACGCGCGGAAAGCTTACTGGACGATTATCACGGGGGCGGGCGACGACCACCGCATTGACCATAACGAGTATGCGGACAAGCCTTCGGAAGGCTGCTTCATCGTCGTTTATGGACAGACGGGCGGCTTGTCCTTGCGAACTCGGATTGACCGCAATTACTTTCACGGACAGACGTTCACGGGTGACAACGGCGGCGAGTGCATACGTCTCGGTGACAGCAATCGTCAAAACATAGATGCCTTCATGCGCGTTGAATACAATCTGTTTGAAGGCAACACGGGCGATGTCGAAGTCATCTCGAACAAGGCTTCGTCAAACACGATTCGCTATAACACTCTGCGCGGCAATCGCGGCTCAATCGTCCTGCGTCACGGCGATGATTGCCTCGTCGAAGGCAACTTCTTACTTGACGGTGAAAACGGAATCAGGTTCTACGGCGACAAGCAACGCATCATCGGCAACTACTTTTCCGGCAACACCGGCAAAGCCGCGTACTCGACCATCGCCGTCGGCAACGGCAGCCAAGCCGACCTCGCCAACGGTGAAAACACTTACGACCAACCGCATGATGGCGTCGTCGCGTTCAATACTTTAGTCAACAACAAAACCAATCTCGTCGTCGGCGTGCGCGGCGAGAAAGCGTTTCCACCCGTTAATCTCGTCACTGCCAACAACGTCATTCAGAGCGACACGGGGAAACTCGTTGACATCATGACCGAACCCGAAACGGCGAAGTGGCAGGACAATATCCTGTGGGGCGCGGGCGCAAACGGTGAGATTCCCGCGATGGGTTTTCGTCGTGTCAACCCGTTGTTGGTTAAAAACGATGACGGACTCTTTCGTCTTACCGCCAACTCTCCGGCGTTAAATTCCGCGTCGAAGTCCGGCAACTTTTTATACCTGACGGCGGATTTAACGATGACACCCGACAAGTCCGCCGCACCGAAAGCCGATGCCGTCAAGCATCGCCCGTTGCGCGTCGCCGATGTCGGTGTCAACGCGCTTTAGAGCGTGTCTGAAAAGTTTTGTCGCTGAAAGCGACGGATTCAATAGCGTAGGGCAACGCTCTACGTCTAATCCCGACCCTGAAAGGGTCGCATAATCAGGCGTGGTGCGACCCCTTCAGGGTCGGAACACATGTCCGGCATCTTCGTAGGGCGTTGCCCTACGCTATTGAATTTATCCCCTTCGGGGAATGGGAACTTTTCAGACACTCTTGAATGGGAACTTTTCAGACACTCTTTAAGAGGAAATAAAATTAGCATGACCATTCATCCAAAACTCGCACGCACACGCATCATTCTCCTTCTGATTTGTACTGCCTTCATCGTGGCATCCGCGCACGCACAAGACGCCAGCGAAGCACTCGGACCAAAGGACGCGCCCGCGACCGAAGCATGGACGAAGCGACCGCATCCGTTGCTCAAGATTATGGAGACGAAGACTTCGAGTTTGCGTCCCGAACTGCGCGGCGTGCATCCGCGCGTGTATGTCACGGATGAAGGGCTTAAAGCTTTGCGCCAACGCGCACGCACGACGCACAAAACGATGTGGGGAGAAACGCTTGCTAATCTTCGCCCCTTTAAGCGTCAACCGCCCGCCGCCCCCGCGCAAGAACGCCGCGTGCAGAACGATGTCGGCTTTGCGATTGTCGAAGCCGCTCTCGCTTATAAAATCGAAGGCGACCCGAAATACCTCGCGGCGGCGAAGTGCGAAATGGATGCGGCGGTCTCTTATGACGTGTGGGGTTATACATACAGCAAGCCGAATGTTGACCTTGCCGCCGGACATCTCTTGTACGGCATGGGCTGGGGCTACGATTTGCTGTATCACGATTTGACCGAAGCCGAACGCACAAGGTATCGAAACAAAATCATCAAGCAAGGGAACTTGCTCGCGGATTTCTACAAGCCGCGAAACGGCAGAACATACTCGTACAGTCAGAACCACGTCTTCATTCCGATGGCGGGTTTGTCCGTCGCGGCTTACGCGATTTATGACGAGAGCGCGGACGCTCCAAAGTGGGCGGCACTCTCACGCGCGATTTATGACCGCGTGCTGGCGACCTATTCAAAAGACGGTTATTTCTACGAAGGCTTCGAGTACTGGGTCTTCTCTATGCCGTGGATGGTTCACTTCCTAGACGCCCACGCGCACGCGACGGGCGAGGATTTGTGGAACGAACCGGGAATGCGCGAGATGCACAAATACGTCGCGCATTCTTTGCTGCCCGACGGTCAGTATGTGTTTGATTTCGGTGACATCTTTGAGGGCAACATGACGCGCGCGAAGAAGGGCGGCGAATACTATCGTTCGCATCCGGGCGGCAGATTCCACACGAATTACAACGTCCTGTACCGCATCGCATCGCGCTTCAAGAACGGCGAAGCGCAAGGCGTCGCGGAGTGGATGAAAGCATCGAACCACGTCAACTTTGAAGATTACATGTCGCTCTTGTGGTATGACGCCGGGGTCAAAGCCGTACCTATCGAGAAGCAACCGACTTCGATTTACTTCAACGACCACGAAGTAGTTTTCTGGCGCGACAACTGGACGAAAGACGCGACGGCGTTCGCCTTCAAGGCGGGTCCGCCGGAAGGTCATCACACGACCGCGCAACTCAAAACTTTTCCCGATTGGCATCTCTCGGCGGGACACGCGCACCCCGACGCCGGAAGCTTCATCATCTATGCGCGCGGCAAGTATTTAACGGGCGATTCCGGTTACGCCGGAGTCCCTATGACCGCGCACCACAACACGATGTTGATTGACGGGCGCGGGCAGGCACGCGAAGGCAAAGGGCATGATGCGTTCGCCGGTGTGCCTTACGACTTGATGGATAAAATCAGAATCACACAGGCGGAGTTAAACAGAAACTCGGCAACCGTGCCCGCCGACCTCGCCGCCGCTTACGACCCGTCGCTCGGCGTCACGAAATTTGAACGCGAATTTACCTTTGACGGCAAAGGCGAGTTCACGGTCAAAGACAACATCGAGACGAAACAACCGCGCGTCTTCACCACGCTTCTCCACGCCGACGAGCGCATCACACAGACGGGCGAACGTCGGTTCGTTATCTCCGAACCGAACGTGCAACTCGTCACCAACATCATCGCTCCCGAAAAGATGAAGACCGTCATCGAACCCAACATCTTGACCGCTCCCGGTCGCCCCGGCTCGGTGGATAAAGGCGAACGCCAAGTGCGCGGCGAACGACTCGCCATCTCGACGGTTGCCCCCGCGACGAGCGCGCAGTTCATCAAGGTGATGCGTGTCGAGAGTGGCGCGGTCAGTCGTAAACAAACCCGACGGAAATAGTAACGGGTTAAAAAACGACATGAGATTTCGACACCGGAGAGACAGGTATAACGGAGGTCAACGGAGGCGGGAACGGAGTTAAACGGAGGAAGACTAAATTTGCTTCTCCGTTCACCTCCGTTATACCTCCGCTTACCTCCGTTCTACTTCGTACCGTCATCCATTTGTACCTCAACTCTATTTGCATTGAGGGTAAGAAACAAAAAATATGAATCATAAACAACGCACTTTATTCGCTTATCTGACCGCCGCTTTAATCGTTGTTCTACATTCAAGCGCGGCGCGTGCCGATGTGCGGCTTCCGGCGTTGATTGCCGACGGCATGGTGTTACAACGCAACGCGGAAGTTCCGATTTACGGCAACGCGGATGACGGCGAAAAAGTCACGGTCAGCTTTCAAGGACAAGACGTTTCAACCGTCGCAAAGGGCGGCAAGTGGCTGGTTAAGTTGAAGGACTTGAAACCCGGCGCGGCAGCGATGATGAGCATCGCGGGCAAGAATAAGATTGAACTTAAAAACGTGTTGGTCGGTGAAGTGTGGCTGTGCAGCGGACAATCGAACATGGGTTGGACAATCGAGAAAAGCACGAACGCCGCGCCGACAATCGCGGATGCGAAATATCCGAACATCAGACTTTTCACCGCCCCGCGCCTCGAAGCCGATGCTCCGGTCGCGGACTTAAAGACCGCGAAGAAAACGGAAGCACGGTGGCTTGAAACCACACCGCAAACGGTCGCTTCGTTTTCCGCCGTCGCGTATTTTTTCGGGCGCGACCTGCATAAAAAACTCGGCGTCCCAATCGGCTTGATACATTCTTCCGTCGGCGGCACACCCGCCGAAGCGTGGATGAGCGAGGCGACTTTGAAAAGCAATCCCGAATTTCAATCGGTTCACGAAAACTACGCCCGCGCCTACGAACGCTTTACTGCCGCCCAAGCGACTTATGAAAAAGAAGCGGCGCAGGCTAAGAGCGAAGGCAAGCCCGCTCCGCGCACACCGAGCCGCGCGTGGAAACCGACCGCGCTTTATAACGGCATGATTGCGCCGCTCGTGCCTTATAAAATCAAAGGCGTCATCTGGTATCAGGGTGAAGCCAACGCTTCACGCGCGGGGCTTTATTACACCCTGTTTCCGGCGTTGATTCGTTCATGGCGCGCAACCTGGGGGCAAGGCGATTTTCCGTTTCTGTTTGTCCAACTCGCCGCCGTCGGTGAGTCTTCGCCGGGCTTGACGGACAATTCCGGTGCGCGTAAAGGCTGGCAACAGCTTCGAGAAGCCCAACTGAAAACGTGGCAGACTGTGCCGCACACGGCGATGGCGGTCAGCATTGATTACGGCGATTTGGATGTTCACCCGCCGCAGAAACAACCCATCGGCGAACGCCTCGCACTCGCCGCGCGCGCGGTTGCATACAACGAACAGATTGTTTATTCGGGTGCGATTTACGATTCGATGAAAATCGAGAAAGATAAAATCGTCTTGCAGTTCAAGCATCAAGGCGGCGGGCTTATGACCCCCAATCCCGGCGAAGAACTCAAAGGCTTTATCATCGCCGGAAGCGACAGGAAATTTCATCTCGCCCGCGCCGTGATTGAAGGTAATAAGGTCATCGTTTCAAGCCCCGACGTGCCGAACCCCGTCGCCGTGCGTTACGGTTGGATGCATTCGCCCGTCGTCAATCTTTACAACCGGGAAGGCTTGCCCGCGTCGCCGTTTAGGACGGACGATTGGTGATTGACATTCACAAAACGAAATTAAGGAACGCGGTGATGATAACGGCGTTCGTGAAGTCAATGAAGAACGCTCCGACGAGAGGGACGACGAGAAAGCTGCGCGGGGCGGGTTGAAATTCTCGCGTCAGTGCTTCCATGTTGGCGACGGCATTGGGCGTGATACCGAGTCCGAAACCGATGTAGCCGCCCGTCGTGACCGCCGCTTCGTAATCGCGTCCCATTAAAGTGAACACGGCGACGACGGCAAACAGAACCGTCACTATCACCTGCACGCAAAGTATGATGACGGCGGGCAACGCCAAGCCCGCGAGTTGCCACAGCTTCAAATCCATCAACGCGAGAACGAGAAACAGCGCGAGGGCGATTGTGCCGAGCGCGTTCATCGCACGCGAATTGAAATTAAAGAAACGCCACTTGTCATTCACGTTGCGAACGGTTGCCGCGACAACCATCGCTCCGACATAAGCCGGAAGCGTCACGCCGCGCCCCGTCAGCCAACCGCCCGCCAACGCACCCGCTCCCATCACGACAAGCAACACAAGCAACGAACCAAGCATATCCGCGCCCGTCAGACTCTCGCTCGAATCTTCGACGATGTGAGTTGAATCAATCGTGCCGGGTGAACCTTGATTCGCAGTCGAAAGGGAAGCCGCATGTTCGTCGGTGGCTTCGGATGAAGCAAGACGAAACCGACGTATTAAAAAGGTGGCGATTGGATTGGCGACGAGGCTGGAGACGAGTATGCCGAAGGTCGCGGACGCGATGATGAGCGACGCCGCGCCGGGAATGCCGAGACGCTCGAACTGTGCGGTGAACGCGAGTCCGGTCGCGGGTCCGCCTGTTAAGGTCAGCGCACCGCAGATAATGCCGAGCGCGGGCGGCGCACCGATGGAACGCGCGACAAAGATGCCCGCAAAGTTTTGGATGATGGCGGCAAGCGATGCGAGTGTCAGTAAGAGAATCATGCGCCAACCGCCCGCGCGCAACAGGGTCGCGGTCGCACCGAAACCGATGGTCGTAAAGAACGCGATTTGAAGCGGCGTGCGTAAGGTTGAATCAATCGTGACGCCGATGCCGCCCGACGCACGAAAGGCGACGACGACGCACGCGAACAAAAGTCCGCCGATGACCGGAGCGGGCAACGCGAAACGGCGCATCAGTGGGACGCGCCGTTGTAGTGCATAGCCTATGAAAAGAAGCAGCGCGGCGATTGCCAGCGTCAACGTCAGGTCGAGTTTCAACGTCCGCAGTCCGTCAATGAAAGTCAGTTCCATGAGGGGTAGTGATGAGTGATGAATGATGAGTGATGAGCAAACCGGATTTTGACTCATCACTCACCACTCATCACTTCCGCCGCAAGGCTTGTCCGGGAAAGGCATCAATCATTTTGTTGTCTTCCAAAACGACCACGCCGTTGACGATGACCTGATTGATTCCAATCGGATATTGATGCGGATTCTCAAACGTCGCCATGTCCGAAATTTTCGCGGCGTCGAAGATAACGAGGTCGGCGGCGAAGCCTTCGCGGAGCAAACCTCTGTCGCGTAAATTGAAAGTTTGCGCGGGCAGGGAAGTCATTTTCCGTATCGCGTCTTCGAGCGTGATGACCTTTTGTTCGCGCACATAACGACCTAAGACGCGGGCATTGTTGCCGTAGCCGCGCGGGTGCGGCGCGCCTTCACCGAAACGACGAACGCCCGAATCGGAAGCAAGCATCGTGAACGGTTCAGCCATGATGCGCCGCACATCTTCTTCGCTCATCTTGTGATAAACCATCCCCGCGCCGCCCGCCTTGTACATCTCGAAAATCTGTTCGATTTGCGCGTCGAGAGATTTCTTGCCGCGAGTTTGCTTCGTGATGTCGGGGATTGATTTGCCGTTAAAAGTTTTGTCGGCGTCGTATCCGGCGACATTCGCATACGAATAATCTTTGAAGCCCGCCCGTTTCAATCCCGCTTTCATCTGCTTGATGATTTTCTCGCGCGTTGCACCGTCCTCCAAACGCTTTGTTCCTTCTTCGCGTCCGCCCTCCAACGCCCAACCGGGCAACAACACGTCGAGCGACGTTGACGAAGCGGTGTAAGCATACTCGTCAACCGTGACGGGCAAGCCGCGCGCGCGTGCGTCGCGCACAAGTTGCAGTGTGTCCGTGCTTTTGCCCCACAAATTCTTACTTGAGATTTTGAAGTGCGAGATTTCGACGGGCAATCCGGCTTGCTCACCGATGTTGATGCTCTCACGAATCGCATCCATCACATTCACGCCTTCATCGCGCATATGCGTCGCATACAAACCTTTGTGACGCGCCGCGACGCGGGCAAGCGCGACGACTTCATCGGTCTTGGCGTAAGTTCCGGGAACGTAAATCAAGCCCGTCGAAAGCCCCAACGCCCCGTCACGCATCGCCTGCTCAACAACCGCTTCCATCTGCTGTAATTCATCAGCCGAAGGCGCGCGCGCTTCGAGTTTCATCACCTTCGCGCGCACCGAACCGTGAGCGACGAGCGTGCCGAGATTGACCGCAAGCGGGCGTTCACTCATGCGTCCCAAAAATTCCCCGACATCGGTTGCCGAACTTCCGCAGTTACCCGTTACTAAAGACGTGACGCCCATGCGTATGAAATTTTCAGCCGCCGGGTTGTTATAAATCCCTTCAACGTGCGCGTGAACGTCTATGAATCCCGGCGCGACCGTCAATCCTTTGGCATCAATCACCCGCGCCGCGCGACTCTCATCAACGCTTCCGATGCGTGCGATAAGTTTATCTTTAATCGCAATGTCACCGAGAAACCAAGGATTACCCGTGCCGTCAACGATGCGGGCATTCTTGATTACAAGGTCGTAAGTAGGTGAGTCGTTTGATTGTTGCGCGTGCGACGATTCGTTGATGAGAGAGAAGATAGATAAAGTTGCGATAACAGAAGCCAGAACGAAGCGAATGTGCATGTGGCGTGTGTGTAAAACCTTGTGACGTGTGAGCATAAACTTATGACCCTCGTTAAAATATCAGAACATGGAAACGGTGCGACTTCGCGTTGCGGAAACAAAGAAGCGGCGGCTTAAAACATCGTAAGCCGCCGCTATTACCCGAAGCCCCGAATTAGAAATTAAACTTCGCGCCGAGTTGAACGATGCGCGCCCCATTCGATGAATCGAGAATTCGTCCGAAGCTGCCGATGCTGCCACCGCTTACATTGCCCTGAAATGTCGCCGAATTCGGAAAACCAAAGTAAGGCGTGTTGGTGAGGTTGAAGGCTTCGGCACGTATTTCAAAGTTCGTCCGCTCCGTTATCGCCACGCGCTTGATGAGCGCGGCGTTCATGTTGAACTCCGGCGGAAGGCGGAATGCATTGCGCGGCGTGTTGCCGATTTCGCCCGCGCCGGGATTGGAGAACAATGCGGTGACTTCTTCGGGCGTGAAAAAGTTGCGAACACCCGTCGTCGGGTCGAGCGTGTAACGCAGGTTGAAGCGGTCGCCCGAATAGTTGATGCGCGAACTGTTGCGATTGCTGAAGGTATTGTTACCCGCGAGAATCGTGAACGGCACACCGCTTTGATAAACGAGCGTCGTCGAGAAAGTAAAGTCGCCGACGAGACGCGAGATGAAGCCGTTAGAATTGGAGAGAAAGCGTTTGCCCCGTCCGAACGGAAGTTCATAAAGGGCGTTGCCCTGCAAGACGTGCGTGCGGTCGAAGTCGGAGATGCCGTAGTTGAGTGAACGGTCGCTCGCGTCAAACGGCGTACTCTGACCGGATTGCGTGTTGCCGCTACTGATGCGCGTGAAAACAGGGTCGAAAGATTTGTCGTCGAGCGACTTCGAGAAAACGTAAGAGACATCGAATTGCAAGTCTTGCTCGAAGCGGCGTGAAAGTTGAAAGACGCCGCCGTGATAGTTCGAGAAGGAGTTGCTGTCAATGATTTGCAAGCCGCCTAAGAACTGCGGGAAGTCGTTAAAGAAGAACGGTGATAGCCCGGCAGCTTCGACGACGCGGCGCGACACTCCGTTCACCGTCACATTATTTGAGCTAAGACTCGCGGCGAGCGCGGCGACATTGTTGCGGTCGCCGAGCGGTGCGCCGGTGACGACGCCCGCCGTGTTGCGCGTGATGCCGAGCGCAGTCCTCAGCGCGCTATTGCCTTGAATATATTGAAGCAGAGTTTGACTACCCACCATGCGGTTGAACAGGTCGGACTGTCCGCCAGCCTGCACCCTCTGGTACTCCTGTAAGAAACCGTTTTCGAGGATGTCAACTTGGTTGCGCTCAAAGCCACCGATGAGATTGCGTCCGGCGCGTCCGACGTATTCCGCTTGAAACACGAAACCTTTGCCTATATCGCGTTGCAATCCGGCGGAGAACATATAAGTCGTCGGTGTTTCAAAATCGGGGTCAAGGACTTCGAGCGAAGCGGTCGTGGGAGACGGCGGCGTGCGCCTCGCGGCGGGTGTCAATCCGGCGGGAGCATTAAGCGACGGAACTCCGTCGCGGATGCGTCTGTCTTCGTTGGTGGAAACCAAGAAGGATTGGAACGTGGACGTACCCGGCGAGTTGGGGAAGATCGCCGATGATGGAAGGAAGGTCGAGATGCGGTCAAACGCGATGCGGAAGTTGCCGCGAATCACGGTGCGCCCATTACTGAACGGGTCATAAGCGACGCCGATGGCGGGACCGAAGTTGTTGTAGTCGCTACGGTACAAATCGCCTTCGACGAAGCTGATGTCGTTGGCGGGCGACGCATCAAGCGAGAGATCCCTATCGGGAACGAGAATCACGCTTGAGCCGCGAGTGTAGGGTTTCGGTTTCGGTTCCCAGCGCAAGCCGAGATTGAGCGTCAGATTCGGGCGCACCTTCCAGTCGTCCTGAAAATAGAAATCGCCTTCCGGGTACCAAGCGTCGAAGATGAATGCCGAGCCGGGCGGGGCGTATTGATTGCCGATGGCGGTAAGTCCGACGTTGCCGCTTGTGATGCGTCCGAGCAAGTCGTTGACCAGACCGTTCGCTCTAGCGACATCGTTCGGGTGGATGGCGGACGGAACTCCAAAGCTACCCGGCACAGTTCCGCCAAGAAAGACGAGCGGGTTGGCATCAGACCCGGCGATTGAACCGCGCACGTCGTAGTGTTGTTGCAAGCGCAGGTTCGTACCGAAGCGGAAGGTGTGCGCGCCGCTTACATAGCTGACGTTATCGAGAACTTGAAACGTGTTAATCGTGCGCTTGTTGCCGAAACTATTGGAGAGAGGGTCGGTGACGTTGACCAAGACAAACGGCGTGGCGCGCGGGTCCTGGTTTGTCGGAATGGCGAAATCGAAGATGAAGCGATTGCCGCCGAAGATGAGTTCGTTCGTCGCCCGCTCGCTTAAAGTTGAACGCAAGCCGATGGCGAGATTGCTCGGCGTGCGGAAGGTGGAGACAACTGCCGGAAGTCCCGGAAATCTCGCCGCGCCAGCGTTCGTCGTATCGCCGACCGTATCTTGGTTGCCAAAGCTGTATCGCCCGAACACGTTCTGCGTGTCGCTGATTTTGTGGTCAATGCGAATCGTGTAATCGCGTTGCGGATCGGTGCGCGTGGCGAGTGAACGGAAGCCTGCGGTGTTGAGTCCGTCACCGACATCAAACGTATTCGGCAGCGGCGTCAAAGCGAGAATGGATTGCACGGTCGGATCAAAACCTAAACCGCGCGGGTCTGTGATGTTAAAAGTCGCAATCGGCACGACCGGGTTTCCATTCACGTCAACGGATGCGCCGGTCTGATCGAAAGGGCGATTCTGCGCTCCTATCGCATAACGGAATTGACCTTGACGCGCCAGCGCGGTATAGACGGTGCTGGTTTGCGGGGAGGTTTGCGATTGCCGCTGAATCTGCGTATTGAAGAAAAAGAAGGTACGGTCTTTGCCGCTATAAACGGCGGGTGTGCCTTCGCCGAAGCGCGGCAGATAAACGGGTCCGCCGATGGAGCCGCCGAATTGATGACGCAGCAAAATACGGCGTTCTAATCCGCGACGATTTTGCGAAAACTCGTTGGCGTTGAAGGCGCGGTTGCGGTGAAAGTAAAAGAGGTCGCCACTAAATCGGTTGCCGCCGGATTTTGTGATGAGTCCGATTTGTGCGCCGCTATTGCGTCCAAACTCGGCGGAAGGGTTGGACGTGATAACGCGATACTCGCGCAAACTGTCGGGGTTCGTGCGAATCGGTGAAAAGGTGGCAGAACCGGCTGAAGTTTCGTTGGCGTCAATGCCGTCAAGCGTGATGTTAAAGGCGCGGTCGCGCGAACCGAAGACGTGTGTGTTGCCGGTCGTGTTCGAGCCGGATGTCACGCCCGGCTGAATCAAGATTAAACTGAGGGGATTGCGATCCAGAACCGGCAATTCTTCCAGTGCGCGTTCGTTGACAACATTGCCGAAATTGCCCGATTGACTCGTTTGGATTTTCTCATATGTCGCTGTGACTTCGACGGTTTCCGTGACGTTTCCGGCTTCGAGCGGCACGTTAATCGTCGCCGTGTCGTTAGCAGTGACGACATTCTGCGTCGTCGTATAGCGTTTGAAATTGGCTTGCTCGACGGTGATGGAGTACGGTCCGGGCTGTAAAGCCTCAAATGTGTATTTTCCCGCGTCGGTGGACACGGTGTTGAATGAGACGCTGGTTTCTTCGTTGGTGGCGGTGATGGTCGCGCCGGAAACCACCGCGCCACTCACGTCCTGAACCGTGCCGACGATGCGCCCGGTCGCGGATTGAGCGGAAGCGGTGGCGGCGAAAATTAAACAGAGCGATAACAGGCGTAAAACTTTCATCATCATCCTCCACAGGGGTTTTTGGGAAACTCAAACGGCATGACACGCTTGGTTGAATGTGAGATACCGACGCAGACAACGAAGTCCTGCGTAGAAAGCTAAAGGCAAGCGCGATGTTGAGGCGATTTATAGTTAAATCGTGCGAATCGCTTTTTGAGAAATGTTTTGCGAGAGATCGGAGCGAAACAGTAGCGATACAAAAACGTCTCGCGTGATGACTCATAAAAAATGAGATGCGATTGATGTTTAGGAACTCTCGCAAACGAATTGGCAACTGTCGAAATTCGTTTGCCTGAACGCGAACTAAAGGAAGTGCGACGAGATATTAGCGCATCTTGGCAGGCTGTGCTACAACAATTTTCACTTGAGATTTATTGATTCGCAAAACATCGTCAGGAGAAGCAGCAGAAAATGAATGCACCCATACGCATTATTCAGTACGGCATCGGACCTATCGGCGCAGGGATAGTGCGCCTCATCGCGGAGAAAGCACACGCGGAATTTGTCGGGGCGATTGATATTGACCCGGCGAAAGCGGGCATGGATTTGGGACAAGTTGCGGGACTTGGACGCGATTTGGGTGTCGCGGTTTCAGGTGACGCGGCTTCGGTTTTACAGATTCCCGCCGATGTCGTCGTTCATTCGACGGCTTCATATTTGACGGATGTAAAAGATCAGTTGTTGAATTGTCTGCGCGCAAATCACAACGTCGTGTCGTCGTGCGAAGAACTCGCGTACCCGCAACGCAAGCATCCAGAACTTTCTAAAGAGTTGGACGAAGTGGCGCGCGAAATAGGTGTGACGCTGCACGGCACGGGTGTCAATCCCGGCTTCGTGATGGACAAACTCGCCTTAACATTGTCGTCGGTGTGCCAGAGAGTCGAGCGGGTTGAGGTGCGAAGAATCGTGGACGCGGGCAAGCGTCGTTTGCCGTTGCAGAAAAAAGTCGGGGCGGGAATGAGCGCGGAACAATTCGCGCGTGAAGTCGAAGCGGGAAGAATCAAGCATCACGGCTTGCCGGAATCGTGCGCGATGATTGCCGATGCTTTGGGACTCGCGGCGGAATCAATCACGGAGATTATCGAACCCGTGATGGCAAAGACGGATGTGCAGACAGAGTTTCTGAAAGTCGAAGCCGGACAAGTCGCGGGCGTGCGACAGGTTTGTCGCGGCGTAGGTTCGGACGGCAGCGAAACGCTTTATCTCGAATTGCAAATGTACGTCGGCGCGCCCGACGCGGCGGACACCATCCATATCACGGGCGTACCTGATTTGACGCTCACCATCCCCGACGGCACGCACGGTGATTTGGCGACGGCGGCGGCAGTCGTCAATGCGATTCCCCTTGTGGTCGCCGCTCCCGCCGGATTGAAAACGGTGGCTGATATTCCGGTTCGCTTTTCAAAAAACTTCTGAACTAAGACTTTCTCAACAGCTTTTCTTTTCCCTGCCAAACGCCATCACGATACACGGCATCGGGCGGGAAACGCTGCTCTAAATTCGGAAGGTTGAAATCAACTTGCGGGCGACGGTCGCGGCGGTAAAACAACAGTTCGTCGTTTGCGCCCGGTCGCACCGCACCGCCCGACGCGACGACGAAGAACCGACTCGCATCAACTTCTTCTAGCCCGCGAAACACCGATAAATCACCGACATCCTGAATCGCATCGTTGACCGCGATGTCAGCGATAAACGGCGGCACGCGCACACTGCTTTGTTGATTGACGATGTGCGCGTTGCGAACGATGAGATTGAAGATGTTGCCCGATGAATTGTAGGGCAGGGTTTCGTAAATCTTCGGGTCGAACCGTTCAAACGAATTGTTAGCCAGCGCGTTCAGAGCCGAGAGAATGGCGACGAAGTTATAAGCGACTAAATCCATTTCGCTCTTGCCTTGAAGCGCGCCGGTTTCGATAAGTATGACGGGCGTTCCCCACTTGCTTATCAGGTCGCCGAAGGCACGCGGATTAAACGTATCGTCGTATCGCCCGATGTGGTTTTTGACGAACGGCGCGAGGGCTTCAATCATCACGGCGCACAACTTCTTGTTACGAATGCGTCCGTCGTCGTCGCGGTTGCGCTCGTCAAAGGGAACGGCGAGAAGGGAAATCGCGGCTTGTAAATTCGTATTGCCGACCGATGTGCGCGGATTCTGATTGTGTAAGTTGAAGCCGATAGCGGGAGACCATTCATCGCGCAAACGCTTTAACAATTTGCCTTCGGGCGTGGCGAGTGCGCGGGCGTCGCGGTTGATGTCTATGTTCTGAAGGTTGCGCCGTTGATAGATTTCCGCTCCGTCCGGGTTGAGCATCGGCACGGCGCGCAATGTGAGTTTCGATTCGATTTCCCTGACCCACACTTGCGTGCGGTTGCGTTGAAGGAAATGAAAAATATCAATCAGCGCACTCGTCGCGGTCGGTTCGTCGCCGTGCATCTGTGACCACAGAAAAACTTTCGTCTCACCGCGCCCGAACTCCATTTCGTAAATCTCACGATTCCCGATTGAACGCCCGACTTCGCGCACCGGCGTGCCGTTGGCTTTCAACCCGTTCAAATAATTTTTCAAATCAGCGTGACGCACACGGCTCGGCGTGGTGCGGGTGACGTGCTGTTGTTGCCACAGCCGCAAGAGTTCTTGAGGGCTTTGCGCGTGCGTCGTGGAACACACGAACAGCACCATCATCAGGGCAAACATCTTGACGGACGACGGGCTGAAAGGGAAAGTGGCGGAAGGAAAACAGAGCGATAATTTCACGAAGCTTGGGTACACCTTTCAAATCGTATCGGATTGCTACTTTGTGAGAACCACTTTATAAAAATTCAAATATGAGATTTCAAATTTGAAATAACGTCAGGCACGACGAAAGACAAGAAAAGATTTCATCCACGAAACAACACGAATCATCACGAAGTAAGAACACTAAAAAAATCCGGCTTTGTTTCGTGTTGCTTCGTGGGTTTCGTGGATGAAATCTTTACCTAACCTATTGCGCGGGCTTCGTCAATCGCCGCGACAAACTTGCGGGCTTGCGCTGTGACTTGCTGCGAGTTTCCGGCGCGTATCGCTTTCAAGTCCACGAGTTCCGAACCGACGCCGACTGCCGATGCTCCCGCGCTTACAAAATCCTTGATTGTCTGAAGCGTGACGCCGCCCGTCGGCATTAAATCAATGTGCGGCAAAGGTGCTTTTAACGCACGCAAATACTTCGCTCCGCCCATCGCTTCACACGGAAAAATCTTGACCATATCCGCCCCCGCCGTCCACGCCGTCACCACTTCGGTCGGCGTCAATGCACCGGGCAGACACGCGACGGAATAACGACGGCACATCTCGATTGTTTGTCGGTCAAACATCGGTGAGACGATAAAGCGCGCTCCCGCGATGATGCACGAGCGCGCAGTTTCCGCGTCCAACACGCTGCCTGCACCGACCATCGCATCATCACCGAAACGCCGCGTAACATCGCGCATCACATCAAGCGCGTTCGGCGTCGTCATCGTCACTTCAAACACATTGATGCCGCCCGCCGCGATTGCCGCGATGACTTCGTGTGCTTCTTCGCTTGACCGCGCGCGCACCACCGGCACGATTCCGACTTTGACGATGCGCCGCAAAACCTCATCTTTTCTCATAGCTTAACTGTGATTGAAATTGATTGACAGGATGTTTTAAGCCGTCTCAAAATAGCTTTTGATTGAAAACTCTGCGGAACTCTGCGTCTTCAACTCTGGGCGTCTCTGCGTCAAAAAGCTTCTTAAACGCAGAGTTCCGCAGAGTTGCCGACGCAGAGACACGCCGAGAAGGAAACCATTTTTGAGACGGTTTTTATAGCCGCTTCAAACTATACAAACTCTTTACCGCACGGCACTCGCGTCGCCGTCTCGCATAAGGCGTTCGACATTCGCGCGTGAAGCGTTGAGAGAATCGCCGCCCGTCGTCATCGCCAATGCGCCCGCCGCGCCGCCGCACTCAACCGCCCATTGCCCGCCTCTGTCTTCCAGCAAACCGCATATCACGCCCGCCGCGAACGCATCGCCGCCGCCCACGCGGTCGAGTATATCGAGTTCGCGCGTCGTCGCATGATGCGCTTCGCCGTCGTTCTGATAAAGCGTCGCGCCCCATTCGTTGCGACTCGCGGAAAGCACACGCCTTCGCGTCATCGCCAGTATCTTGACGTTCGGAAGTGTTTCAAATAATCGCTTGACCGTCGCTTCATTCACCGCCTGTTCGCAGGAAATGAAATCGTCAACGCTGCCGAAGACCACGTCGGCGTATTGCGCGAGTTCACGGTTGACCGCGCGTGCCTGATTTCTCCCGCCGCGCTTCCGCCACAACAGCGAACGATAATTCGCATCGTAAGAAACTCTCGCCCCGCTTTCATGCGCCGCGCTCATCCCCGCCCGCGCCGTCTCGGTCGCCGTCTCGGAAAGTCCGGCTTGAATGCCGCCGGTGTGAAACCAACGCGCGCCTTCTTTGGTGAAGATGCGTTGCCAGTCAACATCAGTCGGGCGAAGTTGAGAGACGGCGGTATGCGCGCGGTCATATATCGCTTGTGCGGGGCGCACGCCGAAGCCGCGTTCGAGAAAATACAGACCGTTGCGCGCCGACTCGCCGATGCCGTCAAACTCCGTCCATTGAAGATGGTCGAGTGCGACGCCGCCTTGTCGCATCAAGTCTTCGATAAGTCGCCCGACGGCGTTATCAACAAGCGCGGTAACGATTCCCGTCCGCAACCCGAAGCATCTATGCAACGCACGCGCGACGTTGTATTCGCCGCCGCCTTCCCAGACTCTAAACGTGCGCGTCGTCGAAACGCTTTCATCATTCGGGTCGAAGCGCAACATCACTTCGCCCAGACTGACGCAATCCCAACGCGCATCGCTGATAGGTTTGATACTAAGTTTCATTGGAACATCCGTTATCGTCTTAGCCAAAACCAACGAACAAGTTTGCCGTGCGAAACTATGCGAATGAACAAGCAGACGGATAAAACATGTACAGCTAAAAATTTCCGTTTGCGTGATAGGGTGCGAAACAAATATATTGTCTGTTAACCTTAACAGCCTCTATTGAAACCTGTCCACACGGCTTCTCACGTCATAAATCATCATGACCAAATCAAACGAATCAATCGCTCAATCTCGCGTCACGCGCCGCGATTTTTTGAAAACAACTTCAACCGTCGTCGCGGGCGGAACTATTCTCGGCACGATTCCCGATAACAAAACTTTCGCCGCGCAACCTTTGTCAAACGTCACATCGAACACCGCTTCAATCCCGACATCAAGTCAACGCGCCGACGATAAAACAGACACACATCGAAAGCGTTTGACCGACGGTTGGAAATATCACAAAGGCACGCTCGGCGGCGTGTGGGAAGCGTGGCGCACGGTGGTTGACGACACTGTGACGTGGCAAACAATCGCCTTGCCGCACTGCTTCAACGCCGAAGATGCGGTTGACCCCGACACCCCTTACTATCAAGGCGCGGGCTGGTATCGAACAAACTTGAGCATCGTCAATCCTTATACGAACGGGCGCACGCTGCTTCACTTTGAAGGCGCGGGACAGAAAAGCGAAATCTATGTTCATACAAAAAAGGTCGCGGCGCACGTCGGCGGCTATGACGAGTTCATGGTTGACTTGACCGACGCTTTGACGAAGTTGCCGAAAACTCTGGCGGCGAAAAATAAAGTTCCGTTCGCGGTGATGTGCGACAACTCGCGTGACCTCGAAATGATTCCTTCCGACCAGAGCGACTTCAACATTTACGGCGGACTGTATCGTCACGTCACGCTCAAATACGTTCCGGCGATTTCCCTTGAACGTGTGTTAATCGAAAGCATCGTCAAGACGAAAAAGCAGGCGACGATTGCTGTTAAGGCGCGGCTTTATAATCCCGTCGCGCTAAACGATGAAGTGCAAATCAACGTCGAGGTTTCGGATGCGAACGGTAAGGTTGTTCACACGTCTTCGCGCAAACTCGCGGCGTGGGCGGGAGCGCAAGAGTTGAGTTCGTTCACGATTGAGAATCCCGCGCTGTGGTCGCCCGCTTCTCCCGCGCTTTACACATGCGCCGTCACGCTTTCGAGCGCGCACGGTGAGACGGCACACGCCGAGCGTTCCGGTTTGCGCTTTTTCGAGTTTGTGCTGAAAGGTCATTTCAAATTAAACGGCGAGCGATTATTGCTTCGCGGCACGCATCGCCACGAAGACCATGCCGGAGTCGCGGCGGCGATGACCGACGAGATGATGCGCCGCGAGATGACATTGATAAAAGATTTGGGGGCGAACTTTATACGGCTCGGTCATTATCAACAATCAAGTTTGATACTCGATTTGTGCGACGAACTTGGGCTTCTGGTGTGGGAAGAAATCCCGTGGTGTCGCGGCGGCTTGGGCGGCGAAACTTACAAAGAGCAAGCACGAAGAATGTTGCGCGCGATGATTGACCAGCATCGCAATCACCCGTCAATCATCCTGTGGGGACTCGGAAACGAGAACGATTGGGAAGGCGATTTTGAGGAGTTCGACAAAAATAAGATTCGCGCTTTTATGGCGGAGCTAAACGACATCGCACACAGGGAAGACGCTTCGCGCCGAACTTCGATTCGCCGGTGCGACTTCTGCAAAGACATCGTGGATGTTTATTCGCCTTCAATCTGGGCGGGTTGGTATCGCGGGCGTTACCCGGAATATAAAGCTTCGTCGCTCACCGAGATGAAGAAAGTCAATCATTTCTTTCATGCCGAATGGGGCGGCGACGGTCACGCGCGCCGTCACGAGGAAGAACCGGAAAAGTTTTTAGGCAAGATTGCGACGGGACAAGGGACGGATGAGCGCGGCAATGATTACCTTCGCACGGGCGGTCAGGCACGCGCTTCAAAAGACGGCGATTGGTCGGAAACTTACATCTGCGATCTGTTCGATTGGCACTTGAAGGAACAGGAAACGATGGACTGGTTGACGGGTTCGGCGCAGTGGGTGTTCAAAGATTTTGCGACTCCGTTAAGACCCAATAACCCCGTGCCGCGCGTCAATCAAAAGGGCTTGGTCGAACGCGACATGACGCTCAAAGAAGGTTATTTCGTGTTTCAATCTTACTGGGCTGATAAGCCGATGGCACACATCTACGGTCGCTCGTGGACGACACGTTGGGGTGCGGCAAACGAAGACAAGACGGTCAAAGTTTATTCCAACTGCCCTTCGGCGGAACTGTTTCTTAACGGCGCGTCACTCGGCACAAAGACGCGCAACAGTCAGGATTTTCCCGCCGCCGGATTGCGTTGGACGGTCAAGTTTAAGGAAGGCGAAAATCATCTTAAAGTCATTGCCGGTAAAGATGCCGCCGGTAAAGATACGGCGCAGGTTACGGATGAAGTAACGCTAAATTATCAAACGCAAACTTGGGGCAAACCCGCGCGCCTTGTGCTTGAAGAAATAAAGCGCGAACCGGGCATCATCACCTTACAAGCGCGCCTGTTGGACGCGAAAGATGTTCCGTGTCTGGACGCGCGAAACGTCGTGCGCTTCGGGCTTATCGGTGACGGAAGCTTGATTGATAACCTTGGAACTTCAACCGCCGCGCGACGGCTTGAGATGTATAACGGGCGGGCGATTATCAGCGTCAGGCAACGGGCGGGAGAGTCGGTTGCGAGCGTCAAAACGGAAGGCGTGCCGACGCAGTTCTTAACGCTCAAAGCCCAATGTCGGAATGCGTTTTCGTCCTGTAGGGACGCTTGAATTTAGCCCAGCGATTCATCGCTGGGAACATACGAATAGATGAACCGTAGTCCCGTAGGGACGACTGAACTCGCAGACATTCAGCCGTCCCTATGGGACTCGAATAACTTCTTGCTTACATAACCCAGCGATAAATCGCTGGGCTATTTTCACGATGTCCCTAACGGGACAAATGAACTGGTGTTCAGACATCAGACTCAAAAACTTAAAGCCATAATACGGGTTGGCGAATCGGATAATTGCGAATCGCTTCCGTTACCACAGGGTCGGGATTAAGCTTTCGCCACAAAGCGATGTACGCGGGTTTCTCTAACGCCAAACCGCCGAACACCAAACACGGATGACGCAAAGGGTACTGGTCGAAGTACATCACATCCGGCTTGTACGTCCATTTACTTTTGTCCGCGATAAACGGAAACATAAACTCTAAAGCTTTAGCGATGCCGCGCCCTTCGGTTGTCCGGTACGTCCAGAGGTTATCGTTTGGCGTGGATAGAATCCGGCACACCGTCGCCATCGCATCGAGATTAACAGAGCATATCCGTAAGGTTTCGTGCGGCTAAGTTCGAGAGGGAAACTGCCGTCGGCGGCGATTTGCGTCGGAACTAGAACCCGCTTGAAACGGTCGCGGCAATAGGCGGTCAGTTTCGTGTTGCCGGTGAATCGCGCGAACTCCGCGACTTGCATCACCCAGCATGTTCCATGATTGTTCTTCGCTTCGCGTTCATCTATGCCGTAAGGATGCGTCGTCATCCACGTCAGGTAACGCGCGAACCAGTTTTTGACCGTTTGTAGTTCGTTCGTACCAAGTGCGTTTGAAGCTTCGAGATGAGTTGCGGCGCGTGCGACTTCGACAAGATGAATCGTATCAATGATGCCTATGCCGCGCCCCGTGACTTTGTTCTTGATAGCCTGCGCGTAAAGCAAATTCGGATTCATCAAGGTCGCGGGATTGATAAACCATGCGCGCAGATGTTTCGCGGCGTGAACGGCGTAACGGCGATTTTTCGTCAGTTTCCACGCGGCAACCAACGTCGGAACACTTTGGCTCAAACGCATCAAGGCTTCACGGTGCGCGGTAAAATTGTCGGGATTGGTCAACCCGTCGCGTTGAATATATGCGCCTTCGGGGTTGTTCGGATCGCGCCACCAGTAATCACCTTCGGAAGAAAAATCATGCAAGCCGCCCGCACTGCGCGGGTTGCGCGAGGCGGTGATAGTGATTGGTTGTTGTCGTAGATAAGACCGTGCGCGAATTAAAATACGTTCGCGGTCAATCGCGGCGATCTCAAAAGTTTTAACCGAACGCCGCGTCTGTTTCGCTTGTTTCACGTCGGGCGTTGAGGCGGCAAGCAGCAATGTGGGCGGAAGGCTAAGGAAAGTTCGACGATTCATACGCCGCCTTTCGCGCCGCGCTCATCCAACCACAGTAAGGCTTCGAGCAGGTAATAATCGCCGTAGGTCAACATGCCGTCATGCGGGCGCGTGCCTGAACCATGACGAAGCACGCTGACGGGCGTGGTGTCGTTTGCCGCAACGGGTGTCAGGTAACGATTGATTAAAGACTGCACGACGCGCTCGCCCGCCTGCCTGTACATCAGGGCTTGGGCTTTATTGGTTTCAAGTTCGGAGAGTTGCAAAAGTCCGTTGGCGATAAGGGCGGCGGCACTCGTGTCGCGGTTGCGAAAATGGACGCCTTCATCTGTGAAGTCGTACCACGCGATGCCGTCTTCCGGCAGTCGGTCAAGCACGAAGGCGGCGACACGTTTCGCGGTTTCATGTAAGCGCGCGTCTCCCGTTTCGCGTGCGGCGATGGCGAAGCCGTACAACGCCCACGCCGTGCCGCGCGCCCATGACGAATCGGCGGCAAAGCCTTGATGCGTGTGATGAAAAACACGCTCGCCCGCTTTCGTGTTGTTCGCAAACGTGACGCGCTGATTTGAAGAAGTAAATTCTTGGCGGTTGTCGCCGGGATTGTAATGCACGGATTGAATCACGCTGCCGTCGGCGCGCACGAGCCATTCACTTGAACGCAAAGCATGTTTAATTCCGAGTTCGCGCCATTCCGTATTGCCCGTTTCCTTCGTTGCCCACCACCAGATTTGCAGGTTCATCATCGTATCAATGATGGTGTCGTCGCCTTTCACGTCCCACGCCGCGATTAAGTTTGTCGCCGGGTTATAAAGCTGTTTCAAGCGTTCGGCGGCGCGCAACGCACCCGCTTTATACTTCTCATCTTTCGTCGCTTGATAGGCGAACACGGACGAATAGAAATTGAGAAACCCCGTGTCGTGATTCTCCGTCATCTCCGCGCCGAGCAGACGCGCGTTCCATGTTTCAGCCCACCGACGATACTTCTCATCTTTCGTTTTGGCGTAGAGTTTCCACAGTTCGCCAATCCAAAAACTGCCCGTCCAGAAGAAGCCTTTTTGCGGTTTCCATTCGCCCGTGTCGTCGTCGCCTTCGGTGAAAAAACCTTGCCCTTCAAACTTGCGCGCCGCGCCTACCGGAGTCTTTAAGACGACGGATTCCCACTTCAAAGCGGTGCGGTCTGCCGCCTGTCGCATCAGTTCGATGGCTTCGGCGTAGGTCTTACTTCGCGCGGGCGAGAGCGTATCAACAGGTGCGGATTGCGCGGCGGCGTTTGTGGTAAGAAGTTTGGCGGTCGCGGGTTGAGCGAAGCGGGCGGCTTGCGTCTTGACGTAATCGAGAAACGCATCTTGCGTCGTGATAGGGAATGAAGGAAGCGCGAGCGTGCCACCTTGATTTCGTTTGTCCGCGCTCGTCGCGGTGACGTTCATGCGTTCGGAATTTTCTTTGTCCCACGCCGCTGTGACGTACCAGCGCGCACGGTTGTTTTCTAGTTCGAGCGGCACAAGATAGTCGCTTCCCGTGCGGCGAATTGAAAAATTGGCGAGCGTTCGCGGTCGGACGATAATCGCCAAGCCCAAGTTTTCATCGGGCAGCGATTCGGTCGCCATCGCTCCGACACGCAAAACCTGATGTCCCCACGTCGCCAAATAACGTGCTGGAAGCGCGTCGTTTATATCAGTGGTTAGCGCGGCTAGTTCGACGGGATTCGATGCGTTTGATTTGTCCGGCAAACCTGTCACTAAAGTTAAATTGTCGGCGTTCCTGACGGTGATGTCGTGGGTGAAACCGCGTTCGCCCGCCCACTGGGTGATGCGGCTGGTGAGGTCAACCGGCTTGCCCGCGACTTGCCAGCCCGTGTATTCGAGTTCGACGATTGAACGCACCGCACCGCTTGCGATGATGCGCCACTTTCGCGCTTGCACGTCCGCGACCTTCACGGCTTTACCGTCCACCAGCGCGCCGATTGAACCAATGCCAAGCGCGTCTCCGTTTCTGTATATGTCTCTGCCGACGGGCGACTCGGCATGGTAATCGTAATCGGGAGCGGCGAAGGTTTCGAGTGCCAACCCCGCGCGCTTCTTGCCGAACAAATCAATCGCATTGCGGCGGTCAAAATAGATGCGCCACGCCGCGAGTTCCGATTCCCAACCCATGCCTTCGTACTTGGTATGAAACGCCGCGTGAGTGCGTCGCGGGTACTCGCTTCGCAAGCGTGCGATGGTCGCCTGTTCGCCGTAAGCGATGGTCACGATGCGCGTCTGATTTGGTTTGAGTTGGATTTGAAACGCGATTTCGTCGGCTTTATGGTCGCCGTCTAGGTCATCGGCTTGGGCGGTGAGTTCAAGTGTTTTAACGGTGCGCGCGTCTTCGTCGAGAGTCGCGGCGTCACTCGTCGTGACGATGAATGAGCCGGAAGCGAAGTCGGGTGCGATGCGCTTGATGTCGGCGATTTTAATGACGATGTTTTCCGTTGAGGTCGCGCCGGATGAGCGTGGGTTAGTCGCCGCGAACTTGATGACTTTAAGGCGCGGCTTGAATGTGAATGTGAAAACACATTAAAAAAGACAGACGAACGCGAACGGAAAAGAACGGCGAAGATGATTTGGCAGGCGCAACATAACTGGAAAAAGTCTTTGTGAAATTTCGGTTGTTGAAAGCGGCGGCGGTCGGAATCGGTTATTGTTAGAAGAGATAACAATATACCGAATGTTTCGCATCTTCAGCAATACGATGACATCCACAAAATATAAATCGGCGGCTCAAACGCGATGAGTCGTTGATAACTCATCGCGTTTGAGCCGCTGATTTATAGAGGTCGAAGATTAGCGATTTAGCTTGCGGGCTATCGCTAAATGTAAAGCTACTTGTTTCTCGCTTCCTGTGAAGCTTTGAGTCGCTCTTCCTGCGAAGCTTTCAGTTGATCCATCATTTTATCGAAGAGGTTGGTTTCCGCTTCATCGCTTGAATTGGCGAGGTCGGTGGCAATGCGAAGGGCATCGTACCAGACACCGTACTCGGCGAAGATTTCAGCTTGCTTCATTTGTTCGGCGGGTGTCTTAGGATTCATCAACTTGGCGGTTGTTAGAGCGCGATTGATGACATCGGCATCGGCTTTGGATAAGACAAAGAAAGTCACGGCTTTGCCCGTCACCTTTTTGCCTTCGCCCGTGCTGACCACGCGCCACGAGTAAAGTTCGCCGGGGGCGAGCGGTTTGGCACTCTCTGGATAAACGAGTT
Organism: Pyrinomonadaceae bacterium; assembly: GCA_041743485.1. Classification (GTDB taxonomy): domain Bacteria; phylum Acidobacteriota; class Blastocatellia; order Pyrinomonadales; family Pyrinomonadaceae; genus JANDLT01. The sequence goes on along the minus strand of JBGTMR010000090.1, from coordinate 1,564 downwards.
CGGCGTTGGTCAAGTCCGTTTCATAGACCACGCGCGCCGCTTGATTGAGTGTGACATCGCCGTCATAAAGCGTGAAACGGTAGGAAGGTGAAGCAACATCAACCGCTTGACTCCACTGGAAGAACGGGCGCGAATTATAAGCGAGTCCAAGTAGCGGGGCAGACGGGATGCCCGCTTGGTCGAGATTTCTCGTTGCTCCGGCGGCAATCAAACGACTCGAAGCATCGCGGGCGGAGTATTGCTCAAAACCACGCGCTCCGGCAGCGGGCTTCGGCAAAGGGCGACGCGGGGCGGGTTGTTGTGCCGGCGTGGCGACTAAACCCGTCACTATCACGGCACTAAGGGCAAGCGTTGCGAGAGCGGAACGCAGAGAGGCAAGAAAGACTTTGGACATAAGAAACTCCGTTTCGGGTCAAACTAAATTCAATCGCCGCAGCGTGTCATCTGTTATCTGCGGAAAGGACTATTGCGCGTGTCACCAATCGGGCGATATTTAGTTATAAATTACTAATACCGCCACTTACTTAATAACGCGCGAAGCGATGGGTAAAAAGCTCATTTTAGAGTAGAGCAACATGACCGTGACACTCACTAAAGTGAGAAGTATTCAGTGAGGCGAGGTAAGATTACGAGGAAAGTCTTTGACTGAAAAATCGCATCTGGCGTGGGAGAAGTCATGAAACTGCTTTCAGCGAAATTAGTGCTTTGATTTAGATAGTATGGTTGACAACATCAGGCGTCAACGGCGAACGGCATAACTTGCGTTAAAAATTGAGCGAGAAAGCTGTGTGCTGACCGCTAATCGAAACATTACGTTGCGGCAAAACACAGGTTATAATACCCATCGCATTAAGTTACGACATCGCTTTGCAAAGTTTCACTTCTCGCCGCCGCCTTAGACTGTCATCGCCCCTCACAGTGTTGCTTGAGTGTGAAAGCAATTAACGACCCGAAAAACTGTGCTTCGCCCTTCAATCAAAGTCAGCCTGTGAATTCAAAACAGCTTGCCCACGGAATTTAATTTTATGAAAAACCATCATCCCTTCCATTACCCCTTGTCGCCATGTTTTTTAATTCACACAGATAATTCGACTCCTTCGCGCGTGCGCTCAACCCTCGCACGGTTGACAACTTGTTTCGTCGTCATGCTGTTAAGCCTGTTGGCGAACGTCGCGGCGGGACGGGCGGAAGAAGCGCGTCCCGAACTTGTTCTACAAGCCGGACACACGATGCGTATCGAAGCAGTCGCGTTTGGCGGCGCGGGCAAGTGGCTCGCTTCGGGCAGCGCGGATAACACGGTCAAACTGTGGGACACGGAGACGGGGCGCGAACTGCGGACGATGAGCGGCGAGACGGGTTGGGTTAAATCCGTCGCGGTCAGTCCCGACAGTAAATTAGTCGCGGCGGGAAACTTGAAGGGCGCGATTAAAGTTTGGGACGTAACGACGGGCAACGAACTTCGCAACATCGCGGCACACGCGGGAAGCGTGACATCGCTCGCGTTTAGTCCCGACGGCGCGACGCTCGCATCGGGCGGTGTGGACACGACAGTCAAGTTGTGGAG
>JBGTMR010000089.1:0-32145 GCA_041743485.1 Pyrinomonadaceae bacterium | reverse complement strand
CATTTCAACCGAAAAGGTAAATGTTGTACAATGCAGGTCCAATGAAAACGGGGCTCATATGCCCCGTTTCTTTTGCTCCCGATACTCGTAATGGAAAGAGTCTTTTTGGATGCCTTTATTTTCTTTTCTACCCCACTTTCCGACGAACGACTTTGACCGGATATTTGAACGTCTTCACCTGTTCACATTCTGGAAGTATAAAGACCGTTATATTCAAGACGAAGCAATACGCCGCAACATGGAACGCATCTGCGCCCTGTACGTCGACGTGAATCTGACTCCGGTAGAAGAACTAACAATCGCCGTACTCGACGAAGTGTATTCATTTCCGCGGATAGATGAAAAGCAATTAAGTGACTTACTCACCTTACGCGGTTAGCGTGAAAAAGGTGTAAATTTCCCAGCATGAAACAGAAACAGATGCTGGATTTGTACTCTGACTACCTGCTCGCCTCGTTTGGCGCAACGACCGCCACCGGGCTGAGCGAACTGCTTGAGAGTGATGTCAGCCACGATCAAGTGACACGCTACTTGTCCGGCACGCGGAAAACATCGGCTGACCTGTGGCACATCGTCAAGCCGTTTGTCCGCAAGGTGCAATCCAAGATGGGCGTGCTCATTATTGACGACTCCATCGAAGAGAAACCTTACACGGACGAAAACGAGATCGTGTGTTGGCACTATGACCACTCCAAAGATCGCAATGTCAAAGGCATCAACTTTGTGACTTCCTTGTACTCAAGCCACGGAGTTAGTCTGCCGGTCGGCTTTCAACTGATTGCCAAGACCGAGACTTACACGGATCAGAAAACCCAGAACGAGCGTCGGCGGAGTCCGGTGTCAAAGAACGAAATCGCGCGTGAGTTGATTGAGCAAGCCGTCCGCAATCAAATACCGTTTCGCTTCCTCTTGTTCGATTCATGGTTTGCCAGTGCGGAAAACATGCGCTTTATCAAGTACGAACAAGAGCGCGAGTTCATCTGTCCACTCAAGCGAAACCGCAAAGTTGCCGTCAGTTTGGCGGCTAAGTTAGCGGGACACTTTCAGCCAGTGGAGACGCTTGCCTTAGAAGAGAACGCCGCGCGGGAAGTTTATCTCGAAGGAGTTGAGTTCCCGTTGCTCCTCGCCAAACAAGTCTTCACAAACGAAGATGGAAGTATCGGCATTCTCTATTTGGTCGCAAGCGATACCACCCTTAGTTTCAACGACCTCACCACAAGTTATCAAAGACGATGGCAAGTTGAGTGTTATCACAAGTCGTTAAAACAGAATGTCTCATTGGCGAAGTCTCCAACCCACACGGAAACCACGCAAACCAACCACTTCTTTGCCGCGCTGTGCGGCTTCATCAAACTGGAGATGCTCAAAGTTGATTCAAAGATCAATCACTTCGCCTTGAAGTCCAAGCTCTACATCAAAGCACTGCATTCAGCCTTTGATACTTTACGGGAACTGACTCCTATTCAGTTCGCCGCGTAAGGTGAGCCTACATGATTCGTGGCATCACCACCACGAATGAAAATAGGACGAGATCGTTCAATCTGATTTGGACTCGCCCTATTTTCATAAGAGTTCAGCAAAACGATTGTAGCTGAAAGTAAACTTCAACACCTGTGTGACTACCCGACGACACTCCCGAATGCTCGATGGGCAAGATTTTTGTTGAATATGGCGGATTCTCACCGAGGTTGGTCAATGCAAAGCTTCGACATAAACATTAAAAACTTCATTTGTTGCTGGCTCTCTACGAGTTTGATGCTTGCGCTTAGCTCAAGCACGATTACAGCGCGGGGTCAGGGAGGTGGCGATGCGGCAGCATCCGTTGCGCGAGTTGAAGCTATGATCGGGCGAATGACTTTAGAAGAGAAAATAGGGCAGATGAATCAGCGTTTCAGCCCGCGTGACAAGAACGAAGATAATAATCTTCGCAGCCAAGCGGAGTTAAAGGAATTAATACGAACGGGGCGCATCGGCTCGCTTATCAGCGTCACAGGAGCGGCTGAATGTAACGAGTTGCAGCGCATTGCGGTCGAAGAATCGCGGCTGAAAATCCCCTTGCTCTTCGCCTACGACGTGATTCACGGCTACCGCACGACGTTCCCCGTGCCGCTCGCGCAGGCTGCTTCGTGGGACGCGGAAGAGGTGCGCCGCGCGGCAAGCGTTGCCGCAACTGAGGCGAGCGCGGACGGTCTGCACTGGACGTTCGCGCCGATGCTCGACATCGGACGTGACCCGCGTTGGGGTCGTATCGTCGAGGGGTTCGGCGAAGACCCATATCTTGTCTCGGTGCTTGCGGAGGCGGCGGTGCGCGGATTTCAAAAAGAGGATTTGTCAGATTCGACCGCGCTCGTCGCATGTGCGAAGCATTTCGCGGGTTACGGCGCGGCTGAAGGCGGGCGCGACTACAACACGACGGAAATCTCTGAACACACGTTGCGCGAGATTTACCTGCCACCGTTCAAAGCCGCTCTCGATGCCGGAGTAGGAACGCTGATGACCGGTTTCAACGACCTTAACGGCACGCCGGCGACCGCCAACAATTTTCTTCTACGGCAAATCCTTAAGCGCGAATGGAACTTCAATGGATTCGTCGTCAGCGACGCGAATGCCATCGGCGAACTCATCAACCATGGTTATTCAGCCACACACTCGGAAGCGGCTACCGAATCGGCGCGCGCAGGCGTGGATATGGACATGCAGAGCAGCAGCTATGTAAACCACCTCGCCCGCGCAGTCCGCGAAGGGCGCATCTCCGAAGCGATCATTAATGATGCTGTGCGGCGTATTTTGCGCCTCAAGTTTCGCAAAGGATTGTTCGAGAATCCGTACACAGACCCAGAGCGAGCGGCGCGCGTGATGTTAAGCGACGATCACCTGCGAACAGCATTAGACGTGGCGCGCAAATCGCTCGTGCTGCTGAAGAACGAAAAGAACTTGTTGCCACTCGATAGAAACATCTCGCGCCTCGCCGTCGTCGGACCTTACGCCGATTCACCTGAACTGCACGGAAGTTGGCGCGCGAAAGGCGACCCGAAGGATGTCGTGACGGTGCTCGCAGGAATCAAGAGCAAACTTTCGAGCGGCACGGAATTACGCACGGGATCAACGCTCACGGAATCAATCGCTGCGGCGAAAGAATCTGATGCGGTCATCATCGTCGTCGGCGAAGATGCGCGCGATACGGGCGAAGGCGGGAGCCTCTCTTCCATTGAGTTGCAGCGCAAGAATGGAGTTGACCAAGAGGAGTTGGTGCGCGCCGTTTATGCGACGGGCAAGCCGGTTGTCCTCGTGCTCGCGAGTGGGAGACCGCTCGCCATTACGTGGACAGCCGAACACGTTCCCGCGATTCTGCTTGGCTGGCACTCCGGCATTCGCGGCGGGCAGGCAATCGCCGACGCGCTCTTCGGCGACTACAACCCCGGCGGCAAACTCCCCGTCACTTTCCCGCGCGCCACCGGTCAGATTCCCATCTACTACAATCACAAAAACACAGGTCGTCCGCCGCGCGACGATAAGCGCAATACCTCCAAGTACCTCGACATACCTTCCACACCGCTTTTCCCTTTCGGTTTCGGGTTGAGCTACACGCGGTTCGCTTACAGTAACCTGAAATTAAGTTCCACACGCATCGCCCTAAACGGCAGCGTCACCGTCTCGGTTGATGTTCAGAACACCGGCGCGCGGGCTGGAGATGAAGTGGTGCAACTCTACATACGCGACATAGCGGCGAGCATTACACGCCCCGTCAAAGAACTAAAAGGCTTTCGCCGCATCACGCTCGCGCCGAACGAAAAGAGAAGCGTGGAGTTAAAACTTACCCCTGCGCATCTAGGATTTTACAACCGTGAGATGAAATTCGTCGTCGAACAAGGCATGTTCAAGGTGTGGGTCGGGTCTAGTTCAATCGAAAATTTAGAAACAGATTTAGAAGTGATCGCTCCGACTCGATCCGCCGTAGTTAAATGAACTATCCGGTTAGATGAATTGCCCATCACAATCTACGCTTGACGCTTCTCAAGCACGCGTGTAAATGTTCTCAAATGCGAGCGGCGACAATCAAAGATGTGGCGCAAAAAGCCGGTGTGAGTATCGCGACGGTTTCGCGTGTGCTGAACAATTCCGGTTACTTCGACACTGACACTGCGCGCGCCGTCAACGAAGCGGTCGAGGCTCTCGCCTACCGTCGCAACATTCACTGGAAGCGCCTTTCAAGGAACACATCGGAAACCGCCTGCTTCCTGCTCGGCAATCGTGATGCGCTCAACTCGATGCAAGTCAAGATGTTGATGGCATCCGAGCGCGTGATGACCGACGCCGGTTACGACCTCGTTTTCGCGCCTTTCCGGTATAGCCCGAACACGCCGCCTGCAAGCTTGAAACTGCCGCGTTTGATCGCACATCAAGGGACGGTGGACGGCGTGATACTCGCCGGACTTCACTACGAAAACTTCCTGACGGCACTCACACACATCGAACTGCCTTACGTCGCGCTCGGCAATACTTACATCGGGCACAAAGATAAGCTGAAAAAAGACGCGCTTATGTATGATGACATCACAGGCGCGTATGAAGCGACGAAGTACCTGCTCCGCCTCGGTCATCGTCGCATCGCATTTGTCGGCGACACGAGCCTCCCGTGGTTCAAACGCCGCTATGACGGCTATCGTCGCGCTCTGCTCGAAGGGCGGGTCGAAGAGTTGACCACAACGGATGCTTGGAGCGTCGGCTACATAGAGTACGGGCAACTCGCAGCAAATGAACTGTTGCAGCGTGCTAAACCGCCGACAGCTATTTTCGCCGCTAATGATGAGATCGCGGGAGGCGTGTGGAAGACTCTCGCAAGTCGCGGCATTATGATACCCGGGCAAATAAGTTTGATGGGCTTTGGCGACCGCGAAGATTTTTCAATCCTCGAACCATCGCTGACAACCGTCACCGTCTTTCAAGACAACATCGGCTCGGAACTTGCACGGATGCTGCTGCATAAGCTCGACCATCCCGGAATGTTACTTGAATCGCGGACGTTTCCTTGCCAAATCATCGAGCGTCAGTCTTGTTCCCATCTGCCACAAATAATCTGAGTATTAGTTCGCTCATTAAATTAATGCTTGACAGGGCGTTAAAACTGTGTAAATGTTTACACAGTTTTGCAACATCAGATTTAATCGCAAGCCTCTAGATTCGTCTCTAAAAAGAGACTCGATACCGATAATTTTGCAACAACCGGGTTGTTTTAATACATACGCCGGTGATTTGTTCACAGAACAAGTTCAAACCCGACCAAGTGTGTAAATGTTTTCACACTTGAAATCGTCTTGAAGGAGATTGCTCATGACCGGAATTAAAGTGCTTGTGGTTTTGTTGCTCTTTAGCACCACCACTGCTATGGGACAAGACTTTCGCGCCACTATTACCGGACGGGTGACGGACTCAACCGGATCCGCCATCGCCAATGCTCAGGTCACCGTCACAAACACGGAGACGAATGCGCCGACGAATGTGCCGACGAACGAATCGGGAGACTACATCGTAACCGCCCTGCAACCGGGTAGCTATCGGCTCGAAGTAGAGCAAGCGGGCTTCAAAAAGTTCATTCAAGAAGGCATCACGCTCGCCATACGCGATAGCCCGACGGTGGACGTGGCACTCGAACCCGGCGCGGTTTCGGAGACCGTGACCATCACCGCCGATGCCTCGGCTCTTGAAACCAACGACGCTTCACGCGGCGAAGTCATCACCGGACGCCGCCTTGTTGATCTTCCCTTGAACGGGCGCAACGGCTACGCGCTCGCGGCGCTCGTTCCCGGCGTCAACTTCACAGGACGCGGACAGGCGGCGACCTTTCTACGCACAACCTCAACTGCGTCCGTCTCCGATGTCAGCATTTCAGGAGGTCAACCCCGTTTCAACGAGGTCTTCCTCGACGGAGTACCTAACACGGGCAGCGACGGCGCGGTGCAGTTCGTTCCATCGGTTGAAGCAACGCAAGAGTTCAAGGTGCAGACCAACTCTTTCGACGCGGAGTTCGGGCGCTTCGCCGGGGGAGTCATTAACGCTTCGATCAAGTCAGGCACAAACGACTTTTCAGGCTCGCTTTTCCTCTTCCACCGCAACGCGGCATTCAACGCGCGCGACCCATTCGCCACTGACATTCCGCAGTTCGCCTACAACCAGTATGGCGTCTCCGTCGGCGGTCCGATACTCCTCCCGCGTTTCGGCGAAGGCGGACGCTCTATCCTCAACGGCAAAAACCGCAGCTTCTTCTTTTTCAACTACGAGGGATCGCGCGAAGGCGTGCCGCGAACTTTCGTTTCGACCGTTCCGACTCTGGCGCAACGCAACGGCGACTTCTCTGCGCTGCTCGGTGCTCCGCTCAGAAACGCCAACGGCACGCCTGTCCTTAACCCGAACGGCACGCCCGCCCTCACCGGTCAGATTTATGATCCGGCGACGACGCGCCGCTTGCCTAACGGCACATTTGTGCGCGACCCGTTTCCCGGCAACATCATTCCCCAAAACCGCTTTGACCCTGTCGCGCGAAATTTAATCAACCTCTTCCCGCTTCCCAATGCGTCCGGCTTAGTCAACAACTTCAACATCTCCTTCCGCGACCCGATTGGCGACGACGGCTACATCGTCCGCCTCGACCATCGCTTCAACGACAAGCACCAGATATTCGGTCGCTATTCTCAGCGTCGTTTCTTCCTTGTCAGACAGGGCGCGTTCCAGAACAACGTAACCGGCGACTCGGAAAATCGCTTCGCTCCCGGCACTGCGATTGACTACACGTTCCTGCCGAACTCGACGACCGTTCTCAACTTCCGTTACGGCTTTACGCGCTTCGCGACGGAAGCCCGTGCCGACAGCCTTGGCAGCGACTTGACCGGCTTCGGCTTCCCCGCATCGTTCGTCAATGCCTTGCCCGTTCAGGCGATCCCCGGCATCAACATCACAGGCTTCAGAAGTCTCACTTCGCAGGGTGGCAGACTCACACGCAACGCCGAAGACGGGCACACCCTTCGCGCCGGAGCGACGAAAATTGTCGGCAATCAAACCTTGCGCTTCGGCGGCGAGTATCGCCTGTTCCGCTCGAATCGCGGTGCTCGCGGTGCCGCCGCCGCCGGAAGTTTCACTTTCAACAACGTCTTGACGCGCGGTCCGTTCCCACAGACTAATCTTCCGACGCAGGGCAATCCGCTCGCCTCCTTCCTGCTCGGAGTTGGTGCTGGCGGCGAGGTCGGCAACGTCGCCGCGACCGCCGAACAAGCACCGTATTACGGCTTCTACGTTCAGGACGATTTCCGCGTCACTCAAAAACTCACCCTCAACCTCGGCTTGCGCTATGAGTTCGAGGGCGCGAACACGGAACGCTTCAACCAGTTCAATCGCGGATTTGACTTGACTGCCAGCAGCCCACTCGAACAACAAGCCAGAATCAATTATGCGGCGAACCCGATACCCGATGTTGCGCCGGCTAATTTCAACGTGCGCGGAGGACTGCTCTTCGCGGGTGTAAACGGACAGCCGCGCAGCATCAGCGACATTGATCAGGACAATTTCTCGCCGCGCATCGGCTTCGCTTACTCTCTCACTCCCAAGACGGTAGTGCGCGGCGGCTACGGTCTCTTCTACGGCGCGACGACGTTGCTCGAAGAAGGACGATTGGGCTTCACCGTCTCCACGCCGTTTGTCGGCAGCGTCGATAACGCCAATTTGATTCCTTTAGCCACCTTGAGCAATCCGTTCCCGAACGGCTTCCTGACGCCGAGCGGATCGCGTCAAGGACTGTCCACGCTCGTCGGTCAAAATATCAGCTTCGTCAACCCGGAGCGCAAGCAACCCTACACGCATCAGTACCAGATCAGCATTCAACGCGAACTGCCCGGAAACTTTTTGGTTGACCTCGCCTACGCCGGCTCGCTCGGGCGCGACCTTCCGGTTGACCGCCAGCTCAACGCCATCCCCGATCAGTTTCGCGCGCAAGCACTTGAGACATTCAACGCTACCGGTGCCAACACACTAACGACAAGCGTCCGCAATCCCTTCGCAGGCTTAATCACCGTGGGCGGGTTGAGCGGACAGACCACGACGCGCGGTCAACTGTTACGCCCCTTCCCGCAGTTCACTTCCTTGACAATGCTCAACGACAGCATCGGGTCGAGCCGCTACGATTCGTTCCAATTCAAACTCACGCGGCGTTTCTCGCAGGGGCTGAATCTGCTGGCTTCTTACACCTTTGCCAAACAATTCGACCGCGTGCGATTCCTCAATGAGAATGATACGGAGTTGTTGAAAGAATTGAATCCGTTCGACATTCCGCAACGTCTCGTCATCAGCGGCATCTATGAATTGCCGTTCGGTAAAGGCAAGCGGTTCTTAGGCGAGACGGGCGGCTTCTTCGGCAAGCTGATCGAAGGCTATCAGGTCAACCTCATCTATCAAGCGCAGAGCGGCATCCCCATCTTTCTCTCGGGAGCGGGAACGCTCGTTGGCGATCCCGTGCTTCCCGCAAGCGAACGCACGGTTAATCGCTTCTTCAACACGGAGGCTTTCCGCCCGCGCAACTCGCTCGAACTCATCACGACTTCAATTATTCCGGGCTTGCGCTCGCAGGGTCGCAACAACTTCGACATCTCGTTGTTCAAAACGACTTCGATCACCGAAGACGTGCGCTTGCAGTTCCGCGCCGAAGCCTTTAACGCCTTCAACCGCCCTGAATTCACTTCTCCTGCGACCACCTTCGGTACGACCGGATTCGGGAGAATCACGACGACGAACACCTTCGCACGCCAATTCCAATTCGGCGTCCGTTTGGAGTTCTAAATTACTGACGCTCCCGAAAGCACCGCGTCCGCAGGCGTTGGGTAAAACTTAAATCTTGCCCAACGCCAGCAGGCTAACGAAACAACTCACTTCGCCTAAGTTTCAAGGAGAAAAGCAGATGTCAACGCACAGCACCCGCCGCCCGCCCGTTTTACGCGCCCAAAATTCATACCTTCGCCGACTCGTCCATCAGGTGATGATGCGGGGCGAACACGGCGCATCTCGTCGCGGCTGGGTCGCGTGCCTTTTGCTGTTAACACTCGTCACCGGCACTCTGCTTTCCCCACGCGCGCAAGCCGTTTCCTCAACGAACGCGCCCGCCTTTACTGTGTCGCCGCAAGCAGCGACCCCGACCACGCGCTACACGAACAATTTTGATTCCGACGTTGCCACGACGATTGCCGATTTGAAGGATGCGTCCGGCGCGGCTACGCCTGACGGAATTCCTGACTACCAACAGGATTTCAGCCCCGCGAATCTCGACCCGGTTGCGGCGAAAGCAAACGGCGGCACGGGATTGACCGCCGGACAGACGCAATTAGCCGACGACGGCGATGCTCAAACTCCCATTGCAAGCTCTGTTCAAACTGATGTCGTCTCGGACGCAGCAACCGCCCATGCGGGCGCGTTCGCGTCAAACTCTCTTGTTATTTACGACGGCAACACCGGCAGCGGCGTCACACCCGCGACGCCTTCGTTTCCAGTCTTCGCCGTTGACTACGGCGACCGACTCGTCTCCGGCACAATCACGTTGCGCTTCTACGACCCGAACACGACCGGCAGCGGAATCGCGGTTGACTTCGGCAGCGGATGGGTCAGCATAACGGACAGTCGAGTGGCGAACGCGAGCAAAACCGGAACGGTCACGCTCAAGAATGGAAACGTCACCGCGACGGGAGCGACGCCGACGACCGGCTTAACTTACTCGATAGGCGCGGCGCACACTTTGACCATCAAGTTCGACCGTAATGACACGAGCAAAAGCCCGGACGGAACTTTTTCGTATCAGATTGATTCCGGTGACATCGGCACTGCCGGTTATCGCGGCGCGTTTAATCCCGACCGCTTTTCGATTAACAACGGCAGCTTCGGTAACACGAGCGGCGCGACGTTTGTGGACGAGATTGCCGTTTCGGGCGTTCCAGAATACACCGCACCGCCAACCGCCGGAGTCACGATTGACCCGACAAGCGCGAGCTTCGCCTACGAACAGACTCTACAGTTCAACGCCAGCGTGATTGGTATGGAAGACGCTTCCGTCACGTGGGATGTTCGCAACGCGCGCGGCGAGAGAATCACCAACGGCGGAAGCGTCAGCAGCACAGGTCTCTATACTGCGCCCAACACTAATGGAAACTTCTATGTGCGCGCCGTCTCGGTCGCTGATCCGTCCAAGAGCGCAGTCGCTTCCGTCGTCGTCTCAGACACCGGCGGAGCGCCGCCCGTCAAGTACAGCAACAACTTCAATTTTGACACCGCGACGACGCTCGCCGATTTGAAAACTCTTACGGGAACGACCGTCACCAACGGTGCGGACGGCATACCCGACTACCAGCAGAATTTTAATCCCGCGAATCTCGACCCGGTTGCGACGAAGGCGAACGGCGGCACAGGGTTGACCGCCGGGCAACTTCAAGTCGCCGATGACGGCGACGGGCAAACCCCCGCCGCTTCTGTGCAGCTCGATGTCGTTTCGGATGCGGCAACCATTTATCCGGGCGCTTTCGATTCAAAATCGCTCGTGATGTATGACGGCAACAATGGCGGGACTGGTACGGTATCGCCGCGGTTCCCGTCCTTTGCCGGAGACTTCGGCGATTCGCTCGCATCCGGTTCGATGAGCGTTAAATTTTTCGACCCGAACGCAACCGGCGGCGTTATCGCGGTCGAACTCGGCAACGCGCCCGTCGGCAGCACCGACAGTCGTATCAAGACCGAGAACAAGGTCGGAACCGTGACGCTCAAAGACGGCAAAGTTACCGCCCTCGGAAGCGGCGCGACGACCGGATTGACTTACACGCCGAACGCCGTTCACACGCTGACAATTACCTTCGACCGTAGCGATACGAGCAAAAGCGCGAACGGCACATACACCTTCCGCATTGACGACGGCGCAATCGGCTCCGCCGGTTACGTCGCGGCGGTTGATCCCGACCGCTTCTCAATCAATGACGGCAGCGCGACAGTCGTCTCAAAAGCAACGCTGATTGATGACATCGTTATCGCGGGCAGCGCGTCGGGCGCAACTCCCGTCCTCGTCGCCGATACGCCCGTGCAGGCAACTGTTAACTGGAACGACGTTAAGACTACTACGACGAGCCTCAGCTACGGCTTGAACGGTTATAGCGCGGTCGCTCCGAGCGTCGCCGGAAATGCGACTTACAGCCGCAATCTCTCTTATATGAAAGCCGGACTGCTCCGTTTTCACTACGGCGGATTGCTCAACGATTCGGCGACGGACGCGCGCGGCTGGACGGTGGTCGGCGAGCAGCGTTGGGATAACGCGCGCATCAATGAGGTGATGAATCACGCCGATAACTGGAATACGACTTACGGCTATAAACCCGAAAAGCTCGTAACGATTCCCGATTTCCCTGAGTGGATGAGAACTTATCCGGTCACATTCACGACTGCATCGGGAGCGACCAAAACCATTAACCTGCTTGACCCGTCCGAATATGATAATTACGCGCAGTTCTGCGCGCAGCTTGTCCGCATTCTCAATGTTGACCAGCAGCGAGGAGTAAAATTCTTCGAGGCGACAAATGAGCGCGACAATATCTATTACGTCGAATTCGTTAAGAACAACCAGCCCGATCATCTTGATGAACTGATTGAGATTTACAACCGCGCGGCGATGGCGATGAAAGCCGTTGACCCGACGATTCAGGTCGGCGGACCCGCCTTCACGCGCGGCGACCTCGTTGCACAAGTTCGTCGCTTCGTGCGCGGCACGCTTCCTAACCTCGACTTCATGTCGTATCACTTTTACGCGACCGGCAACACGACCGACTCGGACGAACAGATTTACAATCGCACCAAATCTCTCGCACGCCACAGCGCGGACATCGCGCAGATTCTGCGCGAAGAAAGCCCTGACCGGGTTATTCCCGCGCACGTCAACGAATACAACATCAGCTACGATTTCCGCCAACCCGATTTGCGTATGCGCGGACACAAAGGCGCGGTCTTCGATGCGCTCTCGATCATCGCCTCGATTGATACCGGCACTTCCGTGACCAATGCGTGGAACGAGCGCGACGGCATCTACGGCAAGATGGATGGAAGCAACAACCTGCGTATCGGCGCGGAGACTTTCCAACTCTTCAACAACTATCTCATCGGCGACCGAGTGGCGACCACGACGAGCGATGACAATGCGGTAGTCGTTTATGCGGTCAAGAACCGCGCGACGAACCTGAAATCCTACCTCGTCGTCAATCGCACACCGTCTGTTCAGCGCGTTGAAACAAACTTCGGCGATTGGCAAACAGGCAGCACTTTTGCCCGCTATGAAATTTCATCGGGCGGCTATCACACCGGCACCATCAGCCGCGCTGCCCTGACGGGCGGCGAGTTCTACGTGCCTGATCATTCCGTCACTTTGTTGACGATTACAGCCGACGACCCGCCGGTGCCCGACCGCACCGCGCCGGAAATCACAATCACATCGCCCGCCGAAGGCGCGACGTACACCGTCAATCAACAAGTCGCCGCTGCTTATAATTGTCAAGACGAAGATTCGGGTGTTGCGCTCTGTGAAGGCACAACGCCGAATGGCGTTCAGATAGATACGTCGTCAACCGGCACAAAAACTTTCACCGTCAACACGCGCGACAATGCCGGTAACACGGGCAGCCGGATTGTCACCTACACAGTCGCCAAAGCGATGACGGCGACGAATCTTTCGTCAAGCAATCCGTCGTCAACCTACGGCGATGCAGTTACCTTCACCGCGAACGTCAGCAGCAACGGCGGCACGCCCACGGGTAACGTCGAGTTCTTCGACAACTCCACGTCTATCGGCAGTGTTGCTTTGCAGGACGGAACCGCCTCGTTGATGACTTCCGCGCTTAATGCGGGAAGCCATTCGATTACCGCCGTCTATGCCGAATCCGAGAACTTCGTCGGCAGCACCTCACCCGAACAAGTACAAAACGTGAGTCAGGCAACGCCGGTCATCGCTGTTACCGGCGGCAGTTTCACTTACGACGCTCAACCGCACGCGGCGAGCGGAACCGTCACCGGCATCGGCGGCGAAAACCTCGGCACACCTTCCTTCACCTACAACAACTCGCCGGATGCGCCCGTCAACGCCGGAAGTTACGCCGTCGTCGCCTCGTTCGACGGCAACACGAATTACGCTGCCGCGACCAACAACACGGCGAGCATCACAATCAACAAAGCTGCCACTGCTTTCGAGGCATTAGCTTCGCCAACAATTAATCTCGGCACGGATTCGACCACCGTTTCCGGCAAAATCTCTGCGGGCGCGCTCATCCCGTCCGGCAGCGTCGCGATTACAACGGGCAGCCCGACATCCGCAGTCTCAACGCCGATTCAACCGGACGGCAGCTTCTCGGCGAATCTTCCGACCGCTTCGCTCGGCGTTTCTAATCCGCCGCACTCTCTGAACTACACCTACACGGGCGACAACAACTTCAACGCAGCGAGCGGCGGGGGAACACTCACCGTAACCTACAACACCGTCGCGTTGTACGACAGGACGAAAGCGCACAGGAGCGGAAGCACTGTGCCCATCAAAGTTCAACTCACCGACGTCGGCAACGCCAACGTATCGTCTGCGAATACAGTCGTCACTGCGATTAGCGTCTCGCGCGTATCTGACGACGCTTCCGGCACGCTCGAAGATGCAGGCAACGCCAATCCCGATAATAACTTCCGCTATGATCCGACGCTCGGCGGAACAGGCGGTTACATCTTCAACTTGAAGACGACCGGCTTTACTGCCGGTACTTACAATGTGCTGTTCCGCGCCGGAAACGACCCGACCACGCACAGCGTCAGTTTCATAGTCAGGTAGCTTGCTTATCGCGTAAGCGTGGTGGACGTGTCCACCACGCTTACGCCCAAATCTGCCGTGCAAGAAACCGAAAGTGTTTTTGTACATAAGGGTGAAACCAAAAGATGTTAGCGGTAACCGAACTCAGGAAAATTGATTCGTTGAGCTTAGTAAAAATCAAAGACGCATCGCTCTACCCGGTGACGACGCCTCGCCTCTACGGCGAGCCGAGCCAACACGTGTTGCTGCGGCTCGAAGCCGAAGATGGCACCGTCGGGTGGGGCGAGATGTCCGATGTCTCACACCTGCCTGCGCTAATGCCGGATGTCGCGGACATGGAGTTGTGCGTCCGCTCGCTTCTCGTCGGGCGCGACGCGATGAACATCAACTGTATTGATGATTTGATGATCGTCAATTTTCCCGGCACACGCTTCTACGGTAAAGCCTGCCTCCTGCGCGCCGCCGTCAGCATCGCCGCTTATGACTTGAAAGCGCGGCTGCTCGGCGTTCCCGTTTATGACTTACTCGGCGGCAAGCGGCGCGAGCGCGTTCCCGTCTGCTACCCGATTTTTCGCATGACATCCCGAGATGATGTCGCAGACCGCCGCAGGCTCGTTCGAGAACAGTTCGATAAAGGATTCCACTCCTTCCGCTTCTACTTCGGAACTGAAACGGACGCGGACGTGGAATTGCTCGAATCAGTCTGCGGCGAATACGGCGACAAGATAAACATCACGTCGCTCGATGGTAGCGGACTCTTCACGCTCCCAGCTTTCCTGCGCGCTTATCGTCGCCTCGCGCCTTTTCCGTTCGAGAGCATAGAGAGTCCCGTCGAGCGCGAAGACATCGAATCAATCGCCGAAGCGCGCCGCGCGATTGATCATCCCGTGAGCGAGCATGTGCGAAGTACCGAATACGCACTTCGGTTAATCAAGCATCGCGCCGTTGACATCTTCAACATTTCGATCACCGTCGCCGGCGGCATTGACGGCATGATGCGTTTGTTCACTCTCGCCGATGCAGCGAACATCGAATGTCTGATCGGCACGACCCAGGAATTAAGCATCGCCACTGCCGCGCAAGCTCACGTCGGCGTCGCCGCGCCCCGTCTGGATTATGCGTCCGATCCCGTGGGTCCGTGTCTCTACACCGAAGATGTCACGACTGACTCTGTGCGTTTCGAGAGCGGCGACCTGCTTGTGCCGGAAGGAATCGGTCTCGGCATCGAAGTTGACATGCGGAAAGTCGAAGCCATCACCTCGCCGCTCAGTTCATTGAAGGATGTACTGACTAACTTCACGAGAGGTTAGGCGCGAGACAAAAGCTTTATGTTGAGACTGCTTGATTATCGTTTATGCGCCTGAGCAAATTACGCTGGTTGATCCTGATACTGCTGTTCCTGTCCACGATGATTAACTACGTGGACAGGCAGGCGTTGTCCGTGCTCCTGCCTGCTCTGCGGAGCGAATTGGGGATAAGCAGTGCCGAATACGGCACGATTACCACCGTCTTCCTCGTCGCATACACGATTTCTCAAGTTGCCTCCGGCGCGCTGATTGACCGCATCGGCACACGTCTCGGCTTCGCCGTCTCGATCATCGTCTGGTCAATCGCCGCCGTCCTCCACGCCTTCGCGCAAGGCGCGTTGAGTCTCGGCATTTTGCGTTTCGTGCTTGGTCTCGGCGAGGCTGGCAACTGGCCCGCCGGTGGCAAAGCCATCTCGCAGTGGTTTCCGGCTAAACGGCGCGCGTTCGGTATGGGCTTCTTCGATGGCGGTTCGGCGGTCGGGGCGATACTTGCGCCGCCGATGGTTGCCGGTTTAGCGATCTACTTCGGTTGGCGCGCGGCGTTCGTCGTCACCGGCATTCTGGGTTTCATCTGGCTCGCGGGTTGGCTCGTCGTTTACTCATCGCCCGCGACGCATAAATGGCTCTCGGAGGAAGATCGCAAAACTGCCGTACAAGAGAGCGGGACAAGTGGAGCGAAGTCTGCTTCCTTCACCGCATCAATACGGCAAATCATCGGCGTGCGCGGGTTGTGGGGCTTGATGGCGACGCGCATGTTGGCGACGCCAGTCTGGTGGTTCTACGTCTTCTGGTTGCCGGATTATCTCAGCAAAGGGCGCGGCTTTTCTCTGGCAGAGATCGGACTCTTCGGCTGGATTCCCTTTCTCACCGTTGACATCGGCAAACTCATCGGCGGCGGCATCTCAGACCGCTTGCTCGAACAGGGACAGACGCCGACTTTCGCGCGGAAGATTGTGATGGCTGCGGGCGCGGTAGCGATGCTGGCGGGCGTGATGGTCGTCGGCGCAGAAACATCTGCGGGCGCAATCGCATGGGTTTCGTTAGCGACCTTCGGCTTCGGGATGTGGAGTGCGAACATTCTCGCCCTGCACGCCGACATCTTTCCGTCCGAAGCCATGGGCAGCGCGCTTGGATTGACAGGGATGGCGGCGAGCTTGGGCGGCGCGATCTTCACGTTCATCGTCGGGCAAGTAGTTGACCGCGCAGGCTACTCGCCGGTCTTCTGGGTCGTCGGGTGCCTCGCGCTCATTGCGCTCGTCGCCCTCGTCTTTTTAGTCGGGCGCGTCGAAGCAATGCGCGGCACGAATGCAGGAGAGCAAACGCCCGTCGTCGCGGTATAAGAAGGATGCTCATAAGCTGCAATCTCAGAACAGTAACAAAGTATCGCTCACGCACGTCGCGTAGCGTGTTGCTGGTCATCATGTTCACAAGCATGGCGGGCTTCCCTGCGGCTCAGACACCATCCCCGAACCACGTCCGCGTTCGTGTCGATTGGAGCGATGTTCGCGGCACCACGACACGCTTCACTTACGGCTTAAACATTTTCGCCGGCAACTCCCCAGCCGTCGCCCGCGAAGCGAACTACGGTCGCAATCTCGCATACATGAACGCGCGTCTGCTTCGTTACCACTACTCAGGCTTAATCAATGATTCCATAGAGGACGCGCGCGGATGGGTTGACGCGAAGGGCAGGCGGTGGGATGCGTCGAGAATCAACGATGCGATGAACGCGGCGGACGGATGGGCGAAGGCGCACGGCTACCGGGCGGAACGGCTTATCAACATCCCGAAATTTCCAGCATGGATGAAGACCTACAGCGTCGAAGTCAAAACGAGAACCGGAGAGACACGCAATATCAGCTTGCTCGACAGAAGCGAGTACGACCGCTTCGCGCAGTTCTGCGCTAACTTGGTACGCATCTTGAACGTCGAACAGAAGCGCGGCATCAAGTATTTCGAGGCGACCAACGAGCGCGACCAGATTTATTACGTCGAGTTCATCAGAGTTGACCAGCCTGACCACCTTGATGAGCTGATTGAGATCTACAACCGTGCGGCTGTGGCGATGAAAGCCGTTGACCCAACGATCAAAGTCGGCGGTCCCGCTTTCACACGCGGCGACCTCGTTGCCCAAGTTCGTCGCTTCGTGCGCGGCACGCTCCCTAATCTCGATTTCCTCACATTTCACTTCTACGCGAGCAGCAAACCTGCTGATTCCGACGACGCGATCTTCGACCGTACACATAGCTTATCCAAACATACTCGTGACATCGTGCGAATCCTGCGAGAGGAAAGTCCCGACCGCTTCATCCCGGCTCACGTCAACGAGTACAACATCAACTACAATTACAGAAATAACGAACCGCGTATGCGTAACCACAAGGGCGCAATATTCGATGCGCTCTCAATGATCGCCGCCGTAGATTCCGGCGCAAGCGCGACCAACGCATGGAACGAACGCGACGGTGGGACTTACGGCAAGATGGACGGCGACAACCATCTTCTTGCGGGCGCGCATGTTTATCATCTCTTCAACAACTACCTTGTCGGCGAGCGGGTTGCAGCCACATCGAGCGATGAACGTGCCGTCGTATCGTTCGCCGTCAAGGATCGCACGAAGAACAGCTATTCATACTTAATCGTCAATCGCTCCCCGACCGCGCGGAGCATCTCGACGACTTTCCACAATTGGCGCGCGGGCGGAACTGTTTTCAATCGTCACGAAATTTCGGCGGAAGGTTACCGCACTTCAAAGACGACACGACAAAACGTCACAGGCGGCGCGTTCGCCGTGCCCGAACATTCAGTGACGCTTCTCACGACAAGGATGAATCCGGGGTCAAGTCGTGCAACTAGGCTTCACCGGAGAGAGAGACGCGGCAATTAACTCAATGCGTTTGAGTAACAAAATTGCGGTGGTGACGGGAGCGGGCAGCGGTATCGGGCGCGCGACGGCGAAGCTCTTTGCCGCCGAGGGCGCACAAGTCGTCATCGCCGAATTCAACACCGAGCAGGGTGAAGAAGTCGCGCGCCAAATAGGAGAGCGCGCAATCTTCGTGCCGACGGACGTTGTGAAGCCCGAACAGGTGACAGGGCTTTTCCATGAAGTCGAACGGCGCTTCGGCAAACTCGACATCCTGATTAGCAACGCGGGCAAGCCTTATCAACTGACGAGCCTCACGGCGAGTGAAGACGATTGGGACGAATGCCTCAATCTTAATTTGCGCTCAAGTTGGTTGTGCGCCCGCGCCGCGCATCCGCTGTTACTCGCGGCGGGCGGCGGAAGCATCGTCACCATCGCTTCGACGCAAGGCTACCGCGCGAACAAGAATTCGTTTCCCTACTCGGCGGCGAAAGGCGGATTGCTCGCATTGACACGCAACCTCGCAATCGAATACGCCGGAGAGAAGATTCGCGTCAACGCAATTATTCCCGGTCAAATCGAATCCGTGCGGACAGAACCCTACTTCAACTCGTTCCGCGACCCTGCGGAAGCGCGCCGTCGCGTGCTGTCAACTTTTCCACTGGGACGTTTGGGCAAGCCGGAAGATGTCGCGAAAGCCGTACTCTTTCTCGCGTCGGACGATGCGGAATGGATTACGGGAACATGGTTGACGGTTGACGGCGGGCGCGATGCCGCGCTCGTTGATTTATCGGATTTGAAAGAGTAAGCGTAATTGATGAAATCAATCTGGATGAACGCATGGGACTTGGAAGACGTGCAGTCTGAGGAGCTAATCGCGTTCCTCAAAGATTGCGGTCTGAATGCGTGCAATCTGGCGTTCAGCTATCACGGCGGAAGAATGCTTTTGCCGCGCAACCGCCGTCACAAAGTTTATGAGCAGGAGCAAAGCGCGCTCTACTTTCCGGCGACACGCGCCCGCTATGAAAACCTGAGACTGCAACCGCGCGTCGCCCCGCAAGCCGAACTCGTCGAGCGATTTGTTAAGGCTTGCGTGCGGGCGAAATTTGAAGTGAATGCGTGGACGGTTCTTTGTCACAACGACTGGCTCGGAATGCAGTCGCCCGAATGCTGTATTGAGAATGCCTTCGGCGACAAATACACATACGCGCTCTGCCCGTCGAACCCGGATGTTCGTCGCTACGTGACAACGCTTTGCACAGACATCGCGGCTTATCCGGGAGTCGCGAGTCTCGATTTGGAAGCATTGAGCTTCATGGGAATTGAACACCAAGGGCTGCACGACAAACGCGGCATTCCGCTTTCTCCCGCTACGGCGTGGCTTCTGTCCCTTTGCTTCTGTGCCGATTGCCGCTCGCATCCCGGCACGTCGGCTGACGAGATCGCGATGAGTGTTCGCACGTCCATCGAAGATTATTTTGAAGAGTTACCGGAAGAAAAATCCGACGCTGATTTGTACGCAACGCTCGAAGAGATGCTTGGCACGGATATTTTGACGTTGCTGCTTGAAATGCGAAGACAGACCTTGAAGAGTTTACTCGAAGAAGTTCGCGCGGCGACCGGGAACGCACACTTGAACCTGCGCGT
This sequence comes from Pyrinomonadaceae bacterium, assembly GCA_041743485.1. GTDB lineage: Bacteria > Acidobacteriota > Blastocatellia > Pyrinomonadales > Pyrinomonadaceae > JANDLT01. The sequence goes on along the minus strand of JBGTMR010000089.1, from coordinate 12,482 downwards.
GGCGACTTCGCCTTTGTTCTACGGCGGCAAGACCGCGCTTTCGTGGGATGACATCGCAGCCTACGTTGATTCGGCGACCGTCACTTTTATCGGCGCGACGAAAGAGCGGATGCACATTGAACTCGATTCTCTTCCACCGCCGGATGCGCGCCTTCTTCCCGTTTATGGCGGCTTCTCTTTTCATCACCCGGATTGCAAATCGGAAGTTGATGTCTGCGAGCGCGCGACGATGATACGCACGACGCAACTCGACGGTAGCTTGTTCTATCTCTACGGCATGGCTGCCGACAAGCATTTCGCGTGGCTGAAAACCGCGTTGAGGGAAAGTTGATTAAGATTCAATCTATGACGAAATTCACTCGACGCAAATTAGTCAAACTCGGACTCGGCGCGGCTGCTCTCGGCGGCGCGCGAGGATTCGGAGCGTCAGCGAATGAAGTTTATGCACAATCCTTATCTTCTTCGACACCTCTCGCCGCTTCAAACTTCGGACTCGTCGCGGCGGGCAAGTTAAAGCCGCGCCCTTCTTCATCAATCGCTGCTTCCGCGCTCTCCATCGGCTGCGAAACCCTCGACCGCAAGATGTTTGACCCCGCGCGGACTTACCCGCATCTCGCTAAGTTAGGAGTCAAATGGGCGCGCCTGCAAACCGGATGGGCGCGCACCGAGACCGTGAAAGGCGTTTACGATTTCGCGTGGCTCGATGAAGTTGTTGATTCGTTGAAAAGAATCGGGATTCAGCCGTGGTTCAATCTCGGCTACGGCAATCGCCTCTACACGCCTGCCGCGCCGGATGCGGCGGCGGTCGGGTGGGCACCGATGTTCACCGAATCGGCGCGTGCCGGTTGGACTGCCTACGTGCGGCGTGCCGCCGAACACTACCGCTCGCGCGTGCAACACTGGGAGATTTGGAATGAAGCGAACACGACGGGGTTTTGGAAACCTGAAAAGCCGACGCCCGAAAGCTACGTTCAGATGGTGAAGATGACCGCGCCCGAGATACGCAAACTTGTCCCGGATGCCGTCATCATCGGCGGCGCGCTCGGCGACATACCCGAGGCGCTTCACTATCTCGAACGCTGCATGGAACTCGGCTTGGGCGACCATGTTGACAAGATTTCCTTTCACCCTTATCGCGCGATTCCCGAATCGAATTATGAGTCGCACGTCGAAGCTTTTCGCCGTTTGCTCGCGCGCTATAAACCCGGCATCGAACTCTGGCAGAGCGAAAACGGCGCGCCTTCCGAGAACGGCGGCACGGGCGCGCTCGCCGCGCTTGATTGGAATGAAACACGACAGGCGAAGTGGCTGCTGCGCCGCCTGCTGACCGACCTCAAGCACAACATCGAACTCACTTCCTATTTTCATGCGGTTGATTTAACCAACTATAACTGGGGGCAGGGAGCGACCGGCAAAGCCAACTTCAAGGGCATCCTGCGCGGGCGCGATTACACGCCGAAACCTTCCTACTTTGCTTATCAACACTTGTGCGCGCTCTTTGATTCGGAAACCAAACGCACCGATTTGACGATGCACTTCGGCGATCTCGTGATGTGGAAAGGCGCGTCGGAAAATGCGAACGTCACCACGGCGACTTTTATGCGTGGCGACTTTCCCGTCTGCGCCTACTGGCATCCTTCGCTTCCGCAAGCGGATTGGACGCCCGGAAAAATTGATGTGCGGCTCTGGAATACAGGGGCGGAAAAATTAGCAAACCCGGTGCTTGTTAATCTCTTGAACGGCGATTTTTACGCGCTCGAAGGCGCGACGCTCGATAACGGCTTCTGGCGATTTGACGCCTTGCCGCTCGCGGATTACCCGCTCGTCATCACCGACCGAAAGGTGCTGGCGTAAGGAATTTTATTTATGAAAACCACTCCGGTCATTATTGATGAACTGCGCGGCGTCTTCGCCGTCCCGCCGCTTGCGCGTAGGAACGACGCCCATCGCACGCTCGACTTCGAGGAGAACAATCGCCTTGTGCGTTACATGAGCGACGGCGGCATCACGCGCCTGCTCTACGGCGGCAACGCTTTTCTTTATCACATGACGCTCACCGAGTTTGAACAACTTCTCGGCTGGCTCAACGACTTGCCGGATGCACTTTGGGCGATTCCAAGTATCGGACCTTCATATGGGCGGGCGATTGACCAAGCCGGGCTGCTTCGCAAATACAAATTCCCGTGCGCGATGATGCTGCCCTGCAACGACCCGCGCGATGCGGCGGGGCTTGAACGGGGTTTGCGCGAAGTCGCTGATGCGGCGAAGACTCCGCTGATCCTCTATCTTAAGGAAGAAGACAATTTCGGCGCGGACGCGGCAGCCGGTTTGGATGTGGTCGCACGCCTCGTTGACGCGGGTGTTTGCGTCGGTATCAAGTACGCCGTAGTGCGCGATGAACCGGGGCAGGATGAATATCTCGAAGCTTTGCTGCGGCGTGTGGATAAGAATCTCGTCATCAGCGGCATCGGCGAGCGCCCTGCCATCGTTCATCTGCGCGACTGGAAATTGCCCGGCTTTACTACCGGCTCCGGCACGCTTGCGCCCCGCTTGAGCAGCAAACTTTTCGCGGCGTGTGTCGCTGAAGATTACGCGCGGGCTGAGAGTTTACGTGCAGGCTTTATTCCGCTCGAAGATTTGCGCGATGCGTGGAGTCCGGCGAAGGTGCTGCACCACGCGACCGAGTTGGCGGGCGTCGCCGGAGTCGGCTCAATGCCTCCCTTTCTCTCCGCGCTCTCGCCGGAACAGATGCGCGAGATAGCCCCGGTAGCTGACAACCTTGTAGCTCTCAACGCTGAATCACAATTGACGGTGGGGACAACGCAGTGACGCAAGTTTATAAAAACTTTATCGGCGGCGAATGGGTCGCATCCATTTCCGGCGAGACTTTCCCTGACATCAATCCGGCGAACACGGATGAAATTGTCGGCGAATTTCAGAACTCTACGGAAGAGGATGCCCGCCAAGCGATTGAATCCGCCAGTGCAGCGCAACCCGCGTGGGCGAATATGCCCGCGCCGAAACGCGGCGAAGTGCTTTATCGCGCGGCGAACATTTTAGAAACAAGAGCCGACGATGTGGCGCGTGAGATGACACGTGAAGAAGGCAAGACGCTGCCGGAAGCGCGTGCCGAAGTCGGCAGAACCGTCAACATCCTGCGCTACTTCGCGGGCGAAGGCGCGCGACTCGCCGGTCAAGCGGTTCCATCTGAGCGCGAACGAGTCTTCATTCATACAATCAAGCGACCGCTCGGCGTCGTCGGGCTTATCACGCCGTGGAATTTCCCCATCGCTATCCCCGCGTGGAAACTCGCGCCCGCGCTCGTCTCAGGCAACGCGGTCGTTATCAAACCTTCCGAACTCGCGCCGCTCTGCACGCTGCGCCTCATCGAGATTTTAGACGAAGCCGGAGTGACGAAAGGCGCGCTCAATTTCATCACAGGTCCCGGCGACAAAGTAGGGCATGAGATCGTCACGAACAATGCGGTGCAGGCGATCTCTTTCACCGGCTCGGAAGCCGTCGGATCAAGTATCGCCGTCGAATGTGCGAAACGGCGCGCACGCCTTCAATTGGAAATGGGCGGCAAGAACCCGACCGTTGTGCTTAACGATGCGGACATTGATGAAGCCGTCGGCATCGTCGCCAACGCCGCGTTCTTCTCCACCGGACAGAAATGCACGGCGACCTCGCGCGTCATCGTCGAAGAAGCCGTACTCAAGCCTTTCACCGAACGTCTCATCGAGCGCGCAAGCAAATTGAAGGTTGGAAACGGTCTTGAAGCGGGTGTTGACATCGGACCTTCGATAACTGAAAAGCAGTTGAACACCATCATCGGCTACGTCGAGGGGGCGAAGCGCGAGGGCGCGCGCGTCTTGTGTGGCGGAGAGCGTTTGAGCGCGGGAGATTTCGCCAAAGGCTACTTCTCGTCGCCCGCCGTGGTGACCGAAGTGCAACCCGCGATGCCAATCGCGCAGGAAGAAGTCTTCGGCGCGGTTCTCGCCGTGCTTCCGGCGCGCGACATTGACGATGCGGTTTCAATCGCCAATAACATCCGCTTCGGGCTTTCGGCATCCATCTGCACGAAGTCGCTGACGAGCGCGTTCGAGTTTGCGAACCGCGTTGATGCCGGTCTTGTGATGGTCAATCTGCCGTCGGCGGGCGTCGAATACCAAGTTCCGTTCGGCGGCTCGAAAGCATCATCTCTCGGCATGAGGGAGCAGGGCGCGGTGGCGACAGACTTTTATACGGAAATCAAGACTGTTTACATGAAGTATTGAACGATTGAAGCTGATGATTTTGGAAACACTGAAAAAGCGTAACGGATTCCTTTCGCATCTGCTGTTGCTGTCTGTCTTTGCCTTTTGCGGCACGGTCGAGGCGCACGCACAGTTTGCCGCGCGTCTGCCGTCGAACTCCGGCGACACGCTTTCGCTTAACGGCACGTGGCGGTTCTCGTTGGCGAAGAACGCGGCGGAAGCCGAAAGATTAGCGCGCTTCCACGATGCCAACTTCGATGCCGCTTCGTTCCGCCCGATTCCCGTTCCCGCCAACTGGTCGCTGCACGGCTTTGAAGAACCGATTTACGAACATCGCTTTGACGAGCCGCCTGACAAACGCCCGACCGATACGGAAGGTTTTTACCTACATCGCTTTCGCGCTCCCGCGACGCTCGCCGACCGGCGCACGCTGCTTCACTTCGACGGCGTGTGGGCGTCAGCCGAAGTCTGGCTCAACGGTCGCGCACTCGGTCGTCATGACAGCGGCTTCACGGGCTTCGCTTTCGATGTTACGCGCTACATAAAACCCGACGCTGAAAATACGCTTGCCGTCCGCGTCCGCCAAAACACGAAGGACACGCTTTTCGACACGAACGACGATTGGTCGCTGCCCGGCATCTACCGCGATGTTTATCTGGAGATGATGCCGCGCGAGATGTACTTAGACCGGATTGAAATTGTCACCGATTTCGATTCCGCCTACCGCGACGCCGAACTCGCTTTGCGCATTCTAGTCGCCCGTCATGCCGGCGACCGCAACAAGAATTATCCGTTTCAACTTCGCGCCGTCTTGACTGATAGAGCCGCGCGCGAAGTTGCCCGCACGATCTACGCAAGCGATGAACTCACGGGCGACAACGCACAGGACGTGAGCCTTCGTCTGCCCGTTCGCGCTCCCGCTCACTGGACTGCCGAGACGCCGAATCTCTACGATTTACGAATCGAACTGCTCGTCAACAATCAAGTCACGCATACGCGCACCGAGCGCATCGGTTTCCGCGAGGTTTCGACCTCAGGCGGGGTGCTTCGCATCAACGGTCAGCCGGTAAAACTGCGCGGCGTCAATCGCCATGACGAACACCCGGATGTCGGGCGCGCGACAACCGATAAACAGTGGCGCGAAGACATTCGCTTGATGAAGCAGGCGAACATCAACGCCGTTCGCACCTCGCACTACCCGCCCGCCGCAGGCTTCATCAAACTCTGCGACGAACTCGGCTTGTATGTGATGGACGAAGTGCCGTTCGGTTACGGCGGCGATTTCGCGGCTGACCCTTCATACACGAGCGCGGTGCTGCTGCGAGCCTTTGAAACCGTTGCGCGCGACCGCAATCGCCCTTCAGTCATCATCTGGTCAATCGGCAACGAAGACCCGTTCAGCAATCTGCATCTCGCCGCGATCCGCATGATCAAAGCGGCAGATTCGACGCGCCCCGTGCTTCTGCCGTGGCGCGCCGAAGAAACGCTGCCGCCGGAAGTTGACATACTCGCGCCGCACTACAAAACCGGCGAGGAGTATGACGCGCTCGCGGCGAAAGCGCGACGCCCGATTGTGACGACCGAATACTCGCACGCGCTCGGAGACGAGGATTTCGGCGGACTCGAAGATCGCTGGCAGTCGTTGACGAAACACCCGACGGGCGCGGGCGGCATGATTTGGATGTGGGCGGATCAAGGCTTGCGCCGCAAAGTCAACGGGCGCAAAGTCCTCGACCCCATCGCAGACTTGGGACGCTATGACGACGGCGCGCCCGAACTTATCCGTAACAGCGACTTGGGGAATGATGAAATCTACGATGCACGCGGCATCTACGGCGCGGACGGCATTGTGAATACCGACCGCACTTTGCAGCGGGATTTCTGGGAGACAAGAGCCGTCTATGCTCCCGTCTCCGTACTCGTCAAGGAAACTCCTTTTCGCATCGGTCAATCACGCATCGCTGTGCCTGTTCGCAATGATTTTGATTTCACAGACTTCTCCGCGCTTCGCATCAGTTGGCGTCTGATGGCTGATGACCGCGAACTCGCCAAGGGTGAGGTGAAGATAGCTGCCGCGCCACATACGACGGCGATGCTTGAATTACCCACAAGTGCTATCAAGCAGGTCGAGCGCGGCGTCGCCTACTACGTGCAGGTTTCCTTTCATCACGCGAACGGTGACGAATTCGCCGCGCGCAGCATACGCCTTGTGACGGAGACGGCAGACGCTTCCACGCCAGATGCAGCCGTAACCGCGAACGGCAAACCGCGCCTCTCACAGAACGGCGGCAACGCGATTGTCGAAGTCGGCAACGTGCGCTACGAATTCAACCGGCAGACGGGAAGCCTGCTCAGCATGACCGCCAACGGGCGTCGGCTCATCACCGAATCACGATCCGTCATTTGGCGACCTTTGAGCATCAGCGAAGCCAATCTTTATCGCGGCGCGCACCGCGAGCGACCCGTGCCGCCAGACCTCAACCGTTACACGACAAACGTGCGTAGTTGGAACGTCGCAGAGCGCGCCGATGGCGTCCATATCGAGACGGAAGTCGAGCATCGTGCGGACGAGCGCAACAAATTCTCTGTGCGCTACAACTACCATGTGACCACCAGCGGTGCCTTACAAGTTCAATATCAAGTCACACCGCAAGTCGAAACCGGATGGCTGCCTGAAGTCGGCATCGAACTGGAGATTGCACCTTCTCTTGATGAGATGCGGTGGTCAGGGTTAGGCATCTTGGATTCATACCCGAATGAGAGTGCTGCGGCGATGTTCGGAGTCTGGAGAGCGCGCAACGGGAGCAGCGAGATAAGGGGAACAAAATCCGGTGTCGAGTGGGCGGAACTGCGCGCGGCGAATCGAAGCGCACTGCGTGTGACCGGCAGCCCTTACATACGCTTCGACGGCACAGGGCGAGAAGGCGGACGTGTACGTTTGCTGACCGCCGTGACGGGTCGTTCCACCAAATTCAAGCGACCGGAACGGAGCGTGTGGCAACTTGACGCAAGCGAAGTCTTCAAAGGCGGCTTCACACTCAAGCCGCTACAAGGAGCAAATTAACGTGAAGGAGCAAATTAACGTGCCGACTTTGCGTGATGTTGCGAAACTCGCGGGCGTTCCAATTGCTACGGCTTCACACGTCGTGAACAACTCTCGCCACGTTGCGCCCGACACGAAAAGGCATGACCGGACGAGAGCGTGTCCCGTCAAGGTCAATCTCAGAATCGCATTCGTCATTCTCGCGCTCATCTTGAGCGCGCAACCTGCCTTCGCGCAAAGAGGAAATGCAACCTACTTTAAGCCCGCCGAGATGATGAAGATCGGCGTCTACTACTACCCGGAAGCGTGGTCGCCCGATCAGTGGGAGCGCGACATTGCGAATATTAAGAAGCTCGGAATGGAATTTATTCATATGGGCGAGTTCGCGTGGACGTTTATGGAGCCGGAAGACGGGCGGTTCGATTTTGCGTGGCTCGATAAAGCGGTGGCACTCGCCGTTAAAAACAATTTGAAAGTGATTCTCTGCACGCCGAGTGCCGCGCCTCCGATCTGGCTTGTTCGCAAACACCCGGAAGTGCTGATGACCGATTTGCGCGGGCGCAGAATGGAACACGGTTCGCGCGCGCACGGAGACTGGAGCAGCGACGTTTACCGGCACTACGTCGGGCGCGTCGTCACGGAACTTGCCAAACGCTATGGCAATAATCCGAACATCTGGGGCTGGCAGATTGACAACGAGCCGAGTCATTACGGCAGAAATTACGATTACGGCACGGCGAGTCAGGCGAAATTTCGCGCATGGCTTGAGCGAAAATACAAAACGGTTGACGCGCTCAACCGCGATTGGGGAACTTCGTTCTGGTCGGAGCGGTATCAGAATTTCGGGCAGATTCGCATTCCGAACCCGGACGAATTGGTGCAGCGAGCGAATCCGCACGCCGTTCTCGATTTCTACCGCTGGTTCGCCGAAGAAACCGCCGATTACATTCGTTTTCAAGCCAATTTGCTGCGGCGTAATTCGCGCGATCAGTGGATTACGACGAACTTTATGCCGCTTTACAGTCCGGTTTCGCCGCCCGCATCAGGCAAGGATTTGGACATCGTAACTTGGACGCTTTATCCGGTCGCGGGCGGGCAGGGCGACGGCGCGCTCGGTTTCCGGGTCGGCGACGGCGGCTCGATGTCGTTTATTCACGATTTTATGCGCCCGATTAACGGCGCGCACGGAATAATGGAATTGCAGCCCGGACAGGTTAATTGGGGCAGCGTCAACCCGCATCCGCTGCCCGGAGCCGTTCATTTGTGGATTATGCGCGCCTTTGCGGGCGGCTCGAATCTGCTCTGCACGTATCGCTATCGCCAGCCGCTTTCGGGCAGCGAGATGTATCACAAAGGTCTGGTCGAGCCGGACGGCGTAACCCTTTCGCCGGGCGGACGCGAATTCGCGCAAGCCGCCAGAGAAATCGAGATTTTGCGGAAGAATTACAAAGCCGATGCGCCCATGCCCGCCGCATATCGAGCGCGCCGCGCGGCTCTGCTTTACAACGTCGAAAACCGCTGGGATATGGACAATCACAAGCAGACCGCGCGCTGGAACACGATTGACCATCTTCTGAAATATTACAAACCGCTCAAAAGTTTCGGCGCGCCGGTGGACGTTATCACCGAAGACAAGGATTTTTCCGGCTACCCGTTTTTAATCGTTCCCGCCTATCAGCTTGTTGACGCCGGGTTAGTCAAGCGTTTGACCGATTACGCCCAAGCTGGCGGGCATCTCGTTTTGTCGACCCGTACCGGACAAAAAGACCGTCGCGGTCATCTCTGGGAAGCTGCTTGGGCGTCGCCGATTAACGATTTAATCGGAGCGAAAGTCGCGGCTTACGATTTACTGCCCGATCCGCTCAAAGGCGCGATCAAGATGAACGACGCCCAATACGAATGGGGCGTTTGGGCTGAAACACTCGAACCGCGCGCCGGGACGACCGCGCTTGCCGCTTATGCCGATCAGTATTACGCCGGTCAAACCGCCGCCATTACGCGCCGATTGGGGCGCGGAACGGTAACTTACGTCGGCGCGGAATCGCTCAACGGAAATTTCGAGCGCGACGTTTTGCGCGGCGTTTTCGAGCGCGCTAACGTGCGGACGGAAAATTTCGACGCCGGTTTGATTGTTGATTGGCGCGACGGTTTCTGGGTGGCGACGAACTTCACGTCGAAAAAACAAATCGCGCCCATTTCACCGAACGCGCGAATTTTGCTCGGTTCGAGACAAATCGAACCGGCGGGAGTCGCTGTTTGGACGGAATAAGCAGAACGCCGAATTTAAGGTGATAAATGGGAAGTTACTGCTTCTCGATTTGTTTTCATCGCCGGTTTTTTCAATGGCAGTTGTAATTATGACCAAACCTTTTCAACTTTTACGTTTTGTAACTTTAACGGTTCTCGCGCTCGCTTTCGCTGCCGGAGCGGCGGCGCAGGTTAATCGAAAACCCGTTCTCGAAACGGTTCAATTCAAAAGCGCGCTTGTCGGCGCGACGCTGCCTTACTCGGTCGTTTTACCTGCCGATTACAACTCCTCAACAACTCGTTATCCGGTGATTTATCTGCTGCACGGATTGACCGGACATTACCGGGACTGGCTGCAAAAAACCAATCTGGCGGATTACGCGGCGGCGCATCGCATCATCATCGTTACGCCCGAAGGCAACGACGGATGGTACACGGACAGCGCGACTGTTCCCGCCGATAAGTATGAAACATATATTATCCGCGAACTCATCCCTGACGTTGACAGCCGCTTCCGCACGATTCAAGACCGCCGCGCGCGTGCCGTCGCCGGGCTTTCGATGGGCGGCTACGGGGCTCTTAAATTTGGCGTCAAGTATCCTGATAGATTCTCCTTCGTCGCATCCATGAGCGGCGCGCTCGGAGCAGCCGCGCAGACGAACGCCGCGCAGGGCTTCGCCTGGGATTTTCTTCGCCCCTCGATCCTTAGCACCTTTGGCGAGGCGGAAAACCCTGTACGCGCGGCAAATGATCTTCACAAACTCATACGCGATTTGCCCGCCGAACGTCTCCCCATGCTTCCCTATCTCTATCTCGACTGCGGAACCGCAGACGGTTTTCTCTCCACGAACCGCGATCTTGTTTCGCTGCTGCTGGAGAGGCAAATTCCACACGAGTTCCGCCAACTTCCGGGCGCGCACAATTGGGCGTACTGGGATATGCAGGTGCGCGAAGTATTGCGCGTGGCTGCGCTGCGGATGCCGCTCTACTTAACACAATCAGTGCCTAGCAAGAGCATAAACGCGCCGCACCGGACGCCGCACATCGCGTCCGCAATTGATGACCTACTAAGAAGAACAGGGCGCACGAAGCTCGATACAATAACAGGGTAAACATGATTTCACGCACGCAGATCAGCCTGCCATCCGACCGCTACTTCAGTCCGAACGCGCGACAGAAAGAGATCGCAATCGAGCTTTACGAATCAGTCGCGGGGTGTCCGCTCGTCTGTCCGCACGGGCATGTTGATCCGCGCATGTTCGCCGACGATAATTACTCGTTCGGCACGCCGACCGGATTACTCCTCATCCCCGACCACTACATCTTCCGTATGCTCTACTCGCAAGGCATACCGCTCGAAGACTTGGGCATACCGCGCACAGACGGCGGCGCAATCGAAATTGATCACCGCCGCATCTGGCAGACTTTCGCCGACAACTTCCACCTCTTCCGTGCGACTCCCACAGGACTGTGGTTTGCACACGAACTGCACGACGTGTTCGGCGTGCGCGACAAGCTGACGGGCGAGACGGCGCAAGACATCTACGACCGAATCGAGGCGTGTCTCGCCCGCCCGGAGTTTCGCCCGCGCCAACTCTTCGACTCATTCAACATCGAAGTGCTCGCCACGACAGACGCCGCGACCGACACGCTCGAGCATCACCAAGCGATACGCGCTTCGGGGTGGCGCGGGCGCATCGTCCCAACATTCAGACCTGACGGCGTGGTGAACATTGACCGTCAGGATTGGAGCGAAAACATTCGTTTGTTGTCGGAGGTCTGCGGTTACGAGGTGACAAGCTATAAACAGTTTGTCCGCGCGCTCGAAGACCGCCGCCTGTTCTTTCGTCAGATGGGGGCAACAGCGACCGACCACGCCGCCGTGACGCCGTTCACCACACGGCTTTCGGAGACTGACGCGGAAGCCGTCTTTTCGCGTGCTTTGCGCGGCGAAGCGAGCGCGAATGATGCCGCGCACTTTACGGGTCACATGCTCACAGAATTCGCCCGCATGAGCATCGAGGACGGACTCGTGATGCAGTTGCATCCAGGCGCATACCGCGACCACAACCGCCGCGTCTTCGATTCCTTCGGCGCGGACAAAGGCGCGGACATCCCATTAGCGACCGAGTACACGCGCAACCTTAAGCCACTCCTGAACGAGTTTGGCAACGACCCGCGTCTGACCTTAATCCTCTTTACGCTGGATGAGACGACTTACGCGCGCGAACTCGCGCCGCTCGCAGGACACTACCCCGCTCTACGCCTCGGTCCGCCGTGGTGGTTCCACGATTCCCTAAACGGTATGCGCCGCTTCCGCGAACAGGTGACGGAGACAGCAGGGCTGTACAACACGGTCGGCTTCAACGACGACACACGCGCCTTCCCATCAATCCCCGCGCGCCATGACCTCGCCCGCCGCGTAGATGCCGACTGGCTGGCGGAGCTTGTCGTCCGCTCCGTTATAGACCTTACGGATGCTGCGGAGATGATACACGACGCCGCTTACCGCCTCGCGCGCAAGGCTTACAAGTTCGACGTGGTATGCCAGCACGCGCACACAGACGAACAGACCCACGCGGCGCGATTCGACGAGGAGCGACGACAATGAAGAATGCGATTGAGCCTGCGACTGGCGCAGAACCGCTTGCCACTAGCGCGCTCGGCTCCGGCGTCGAAGCCACGCTTACCGACAGTGAGACACCGCGCATCGGGCGTTATCGCTGGGTTATCTGCGCCCTGCTCTTTACCGCGACGACGATCAACTACATAGACCGTCAAGTGCTCGGCGTGCTTGCCCCGACTTTGCAACAGGAGATCGGCTGGAGCGAAGCCGAGTACGGCAACATCGTCATCGCGTTCCAGATGGCTTACGCCATCGGGTTCCTCGTCGTCGGTGGTTTGATTGACCGTTACGGCGTGCGCCTCGGCTTCGC
>JBGTMR010000088.1:0-16333 GCA_041743485.1 Pyrinomonadaceae bacterium | reverse complement strand
AAAAGCGAGTTCGACGTGGTGCGACGCTCCGGCGCGACGCTCGTTGAAGCCGCACGCCGTCGCCTCCAACTATTCGACGTGACGAACAATCAGATCAAAGAGCTTGAGCGAACCGGAACATTGACGAAGAACGTGACCTTTTACGCGCCCGCAAGCGGCATCGTCACAGAGCGCAAAGCCTTTCCGGGAATGCGCGTCGAACCTGAAACGCAACTCTATACGCTCGCCGATTTATCAACCGTCTGGGTCGAAGCCGACGTGTTCGAGAGCGACTTGACGAACGTGCGCTCAGGCACGTCCGCCGAAGTGACGCTGCCGAATGGTGAGACACGCACGGCGCGGGTCGCGTACATCAACCCGCTCGTCGAGTCGCAATCGCGCACGGCGCGTGTACGTCTTGAACTTCCTAATCCGAATCTGCGCTTAAAGCCCGGCATGTTCGTCAATGTCTCTCTGCGAACGGTGCAGCCGCCGCAAGTAGTTGTGCCGCGCGATGCGGTGCTTGCGACGGGAGTGCGCTTTCTCGTTCTTGTGGACAACGGAGAGGGGCGTTTCTCATTGCGTGAAATCACAGTCGGCAATCAAGGGCAGGAGTTCTACACCGTGCTGTCGGGCGTGAACGTCGGCGACCGCGTGGCGCGTAACATAGCGTTCTTGATTGATTCTGAAACGCAACTTCGTCAGGCGGTTGAAGCGCAATCCGGCGTGGCATCTCCGGCGAGTTCCGGGACGCAGAGCGGCGGCGGGATGCCGGGGATGCCGGGCATGAGCGGCGGAGGTGGAAGATGATTAATTGGTTGATAGATTTCTCGGTGCGTAACCGATTCATGATTATCCTCTTCTATGTCGCGGTGGCGGGGGTGAGTTATTGGGCGTTGCTGCGAACGCCGATAGATGCGATTCCAGACCTCTCGGAAAATCAGGTCATCGTTTTCACGGATTATCCGGGACGCTCGCCGCAGGAAGTCGAAGACCAGATTACTTACCCGCTCACCGTCAATCTGCAAGGCTTGGCGGGCGTGCGCGTCGTGCGCTCGTCGTCGGCGTTCGGCTTCTCGATGATAAATATCATCTTCAACGACGACACCGATCTCTACTTCGCACGCACGCGCGTTCTCGAAAAACTGAATCTCGCCACAAGTTACATGCCGGAAGGCGTCGTCCCCGTTCTCGGTCCCGATGCGACCGGCATCGGGCAGGCATACTGGTACACCGTCGAAGGCAAAGGCTACGACCTCGGACGGCTTCGCTCGATTCAAGACTTCTTTGTTCGCTATCAACTCAACTCCGTGCCGGGCGTCGCCGAAGTCGCCAGCGTCGGCGGCTACGTCAGGCAGTATCAGGTGGACGTTGACCCGAACAGTTTGCGTGCTTACGGCGTCACCCTCGCCGATGTGCGAATGGCGATTGAGCAATCGAACAACAACGTCGGCGGTAAGGTTATCGAGAGCGGCGGCAAAGATTATGTGATTCGTGGCTTAGGTTTGATTGAGAACATCGGCGATGTCGAATCAATCGTCGTCGCGTCACCGAACGCGACGCCCGTTTATGTTCGCAACGTCGCCACCGTCTCTATCGGACCGGACTTCCGGCGTGGTGCGCTCGACAAGGGAGGCGTCGCGGCGGTCGGAGGCGTGGTCATCGTCCGTTTCGGCGAGAACACGCGGGAAGTCATCAATCAGGTCAAAGCGAAGATCGCCGAGATACAACCGGGACTGCCGGAAGGCGTTTCGATTGTTCCGTTCTACGACCGCACCGATTTAATCGAACGCGCGGTGGACACGCTCAAAGATTCGCTGATTGAAGAAATCGTTCTTGTGACCATCGCCCACATACTTTTCCTGTGGCACTTTCGCTCGATTCTGATTGTCACGATTCCGCTGCCGCTCGCCATTCTGATTTCGTTCCTGTTCATGCGCCTGTTCGGTGTGAGTTCCAACATCATGAGCTTGGGCGGCATCGCCATCGCCATCGGCGTGCTTGTGGATGCGGGCATCGTCGTCACTGAAAACGCGATGCGCTACGCGGCGAAAACGCCTGACTACGAAAAGAATATCAAGGATGTGGTGCTGACTTCGGCGAAGCTCGTCGGGCGACCGATCTTCTTTTCAATGGCGATTATCGTGCTTGCCTTTGTGCCGGTCTTTTCGCTGACAGGGCAAGAAGGAAAGCTGTTTCACCCGCTCGCGTTCACTAAAACTTTCGCGCTCGTCGGCGCGACCTTGCTCGCCGTGACGCTGACGCCCGTGCTTTGCACATTTCTGATTCGGGGCAAGATTCACGACGAAGACGACAACCGAATCATGCGGTTTCTGTTGGGGCTGTATCGTCCGACTCTCGCGTTCGCTTTGCGTCGCCGCCTTGTGACCATCGGCGTCGCGCTCGTTTTCTTCGTCTTCGCGCTGTTCTTAGGCTCGCGTATCGGTTCAGAGTTCATGCCGCCGTTGAACGAAGGAACGATCATGTACATGCCTGTAACGGATGCTTCGGTGTCGCTGACGAAGGCGAAAGAAATCTTGGAGAAGCAGGATGAAATCATCATGCGATTCCCGGAAGTCGAGTCCGTCGTCGGCAAGTTGGGACGCGCCGAGACTTCGACCGACCCGTCGCCGGTGAACATGACGGAGACGATCATCAACCTCAAGCCGGAAGACGAATGGCGCGAAGGGCTGACGAAAGACCGCTTGATTTCGGAGATGGACGCGGCGTTGCAGATGCCAAGTGTGACGAATATCTGGACGCAACCGATCATAAATCGCATTGACATGCTCTCGACCGGCATACGCACGCAAGTCGGCATTAAGGTCTTCGGTTCGGACTTGAAGACGCTCGAAGCCAAAGCGAAAGAGATTGGGAATGTCGTGCAGGGCATACGCGGCGCGGCTGATGTCTATCCTGAACAGATTAGCGGCGTCCCGTATCTGGAAATCGCACCGCGCCCGCAGGAGATCGCCCGCTACGGCATCAACACAGGCGACTTGCAAGATGTAATCGAAACCGCTATCGGCGGCAACAACATCACGACGACGATTGAGGGCAGACAGCGATTTCCGGTGCGTGTGCGCTATGCGCGCGAGTTGCGCGACACGCCGGAGGCAATCGGGCGCGTACTCGTTTCAGGCATGAACAACGTGCAAGTCCCGCTCGCCCAACTCGCCGACATCCGCGTCGTTGACGGTCCGACGATGATTTCAAGCGAGAACGGACTTTTACGCGGACTCGTTCTGTTGAACGTGCGCGGGCGCGATGTCGGTTCGTTTATCGAAGAGGCGAAGGGAGCGGTTGCTTCTTCGGTTGCGATGCCTGCCGGTTATTACGTCGAGTGGAGCGGGCAGTACGAGAACCAGATTCGCGCGAAGAAGCGTTTGCAGATTGTGATTCCGCTCGCACTCCTTGTTACTTTTCTTCTTCTCTACATCACTTACAAGTCGTGGGTGGAAGCGGCGCACGTTCTACTCGCCGTGCCGTTCGCGCTCACAGGCGGCGTCTTTCTCGTCTATCTGCTCGGCTATAACTTCTCGGTCGCGGTGTGGGTCGGCTTCATCGCCCTGTTCGGAACGGCGACGCAGACCGGCATGGTGATGGTCGTCTATCTGGAGGAAGCCGTTGAACGCAAACGCCACGAACTCGGCGGGCTGCTGACAAGCGAAGGATTGCGCGAAGCGGTGATGGAAGGCGCGCTGCTTCGCCTGCGTCCGAAGGTGATGACCGTCTCAACGGTCGTCGCCGGACTGTTGCCGATTATGTGGTCAACCAGCACGGGCGCGGAAGTGATGAAGCCCTTAGCGACGCCTGTACTCGGCGGCATGGTTTCAAGTCTTCTGCACGTCTTAATCGTCACGCCCGTAATCTTTTTATGGCTGCGTGAACGCGAGATTCGGCAAGGTGAAATAGCGGGTGCGCCGAGTGCTTTAGGCACGCTCGATACGGCAGCGGAACAGCAAGCAAACCTGACGGCGCAGGAAGGCTTGACGATGGAAGCGGAGCGACGAAAAGACGAAGTGTCGGATGCCGAAAAAGAAAAGGTCGAGGAGCATGAACTCATCAAAAAGTAAATCATCCGTTACGTCGCAACAATCGTCTCCGGCTGCCGCAACTAAGTGGACGCTGAAGCGAATCTTGTGGGTCATCTTCGCAACGGCGGTGATTATTAACCTTCCGTGGGAAGTAGCGCAGATGTCGCTCTACGTCGCCGAAGGGAGCATCGTCATAAGCCTGTGGTACTGCTTCTTGGCGAGCATCGGCGACGGCTTGCTGGTGCTTCTTATCTTCGCCGTCGGGTGGCTCGTCTTTGGCAGGCAAGATTGGTTCATGCAGCCGGGAGTTCGCGGCTACTTGTTGATGTTGGCGGCAGGGGCGGGCATCGCCGTCGTCGTCGAGTGGGTGGCGACGGGTATCTTGGAGCAGTGGAGATATGTGGAAGGGATGCCGCTAGTTTTCGGCGTCGGTCTTGCGCCGCTCATGCAGATGCTGGTGCTGCCGCCGCTGATTTTTCGCATCGTGACTGCACGCGGCAGCCGCGATTTATCAAGAGACGCGCGCAAGGCGCGTTAATTTGAGAGCTAAAGAAAGTAAGGAGAAAAAAGAGATGAAAACGAAAATGATTCTGGCGGTTGTCGCCGCTATGGTTGTGAGTTTGGGATTGGTCGCGTGCGGCGGTGACGGCGCGAGCAACTTGAAACAGGTAGGGCAGCAACGCTCCGGCGAGTACGTCGTTGCGCTGTTGAGCGAGTCGGGGCAGTTGAAGCAGGGACCGAATAACTTCGTTCTGGAATTCCGCAAGGCATCCGACAACAGTCTTACCGATGTCGGCAACGTGCAGCTTCAATCAATCATGCCGATGCCGGGCATGGCTCCGATGAGCGGCGGCGCGAGTGCGACGCCTTCCGGCACGCCGGGTCGGTATAACGTGACGGCTGACTTTCAGATGGCTGGAAAGTGGAACTTCACCGTTATCTATGGCGACGGTCAGCGCGTGTTGATTCCAATCAACGTCGCCACGGGGTGAGAGACGTGTACATGACGATGATTAAGGGAAAGGCAACGCGCGGGTTCGCCATGCTCGCCGCATTGCTCATGCTCGCTCCCGCGACGTGGGGGCAAACGGCGGCGGGCGGCGAGTCCGTGACGGAAGCGGCTGATTCACGACACGAAGATGTCGGTCGCTTCCTCGACCGCTTTCTTGACCGGGCGACGATTGCGGCGGATGCCGCCAATGTGGTTGCCGAAGCCGACAAGCACCGCCGCGAAGCCGACCGGATGCTTAAAGCCGGACGACGCGATGAAGCACGCACGTTGCTGCGACAGGCGGGCGAAGCGATTGCATCGGCTGCTCCCGACAGAGACGCGAAGCGCGACGATCCTTTTCTGCGTGAGTATCTGCGCGAAGTCACCGCCGCCCTCGTCGCGCTTGAAAAATCGGACGATGTGTTGAACGCATCGCCGGAAATTACCGCCAATGCAGAGAAGACTTTTACTGCTCGTCCGCAGGTGGCAAGTCTTATCAATTACTACACGGGGCGCGGGCGTGCGCGGTTAAATGTCGGGCGCACGCGCCTCGCCGCATACCGCCCGATGATGAGCCGCATATTTCGTGAGGAAGGAGTTCCCGAATGGCTGCTCGCGGTCGGCTTCGTCGAAAGCACTTTCAATTCGTCGGCACTCTCGCCCAAGCAAGCACTCGGCATCTGGCAGTTCATACCCGGAACGGCTTCGCGCTTCGGATTGCAGCGCACGGCATGGACTGATGAGCGTCAGCACCCGGAGAAATCTACACGCGCGGCGGCGCGTTACCTCAAAAGTTTGCACGCGCTGTTCGGCGATTGGTCGTTAGCCATTGCCGCATACAACGCGGGCGAAGGGCGCGTGGCGCGAGTCATGCGACGCACCGGCGTCCGCGACTTCTGGACGATGGCGGCACGCGGGCTACTGCCGCAAGAAACCATTAACTATGTGCCGTCGGTACTCGCGGCGGCGCAACTGCTCGGTGCGCCTTCCGGCGTCAAGATGGAAATGCAGCGCGGGACGGAAGCCGCACGCAAAGAAGTGAATGGCAAAGAAGTGAATAGACCTCTTGCAAAAGTCCCGTAGGGACTGACTGACAATAGCCCAGCGATTTATCGCTGGGGAAACGTCGGAAATTCCTCCAGTCCCGTAGGGACGACTGACCGGATGTTCGAGTGTCCCTACGGGACACGGCATGTTGTTTGTCTTGTACCCAGCGATGAATCGCTGGGCTAAAATCAAGCGTCCCTGACGGGACGACTTTTGCAAGAGGTCTATTAGATGAAAGCAATTATAATCCAGCAAGTATTTTCATCGTTGCTCGTCGTCGCACACATTACGGCGGCAACGACTTCACGCGCGCAAGACGCCGCACCCGTCACGACTCCGGCGCAAGCTACCGAAGCAGCACTTTACACCTACAAGGTCGCGCACGATCACCGTATCGGCAAGGGCGACGGCGAACTTCGCATCACTGAAACAGGAATCGAATATCGCGGCTCAAGCGCGGACGAAGCGCGGCACAATCGTCTGTGGCGCGACGACGACATCAAGCGACTCTCACTCTCAAAAAACGATTTGCGCGTTGTCGTGTATGAAGCGGAGCGGATTCCCCTCATCCCGCGCAACACGCCGAAGGTGCGCGAAGGAAAGTCTCTGCGCTTGGGCAACGAACGCGATTACGAATTTCACCTTGTCGAAGGCGAGGTCACGCCGGACATGGTGCGCGAACTGCTCACGCGATTCAAGCGTCCCATCGCCACCAGCGTCATCCCCGACACGGACGAAGAATCAGGCGAACTGCTTTTTGAAATTCCGGTTTTTTACCGTCAACTTCAGGGCGGCGCATCCGGCAGTTTGCGCGTGTACGAACATCACATCGTCTTCGCGGCAGAAGCGTTAGGGAAGTCGCGCCACTGGCGTTACCCCGACATACGCGACATCGGAAATCTAGGTCGCTACAAATTCGAGATTGCCACTTACGAAGGGCAACTTGGAATTGACGGCAAGAGCTATATCTTCGACCTAAAGCGACCGATGACAAGCGGCGAATACGATGTTTTGTGGACGAGAATTTACGAACGCGAACAATCGCCACGTCTGCGACCTGCGACGAATAAAAAGATGTGAGATTTGTGCTTGACACTGTACTCGACTACAGAGAATACAATCCATGCAGGCTCAAGAATAGCGACATGTAAAGATTAACAAGAAGGAGTTGAATGATGATGAAAAGAATGTACTCAATGGTTTTCGCGCCCGCGATGGCGTTGGCTCTCATCGGCGGAGCGAGCGTCTTGGCGCAGAACTCTACGATGCAAATCAAACCTGCCACGAACCAACAGCAGGCAGCGACGCAAGATAAGGCGCAAGGGATGAACATGCAGGGGATGATGAGTTGCTGCATGAAGATGCAGGAGCAGATGAAGGACGGAAAGAGTATGGAATGCCCGATGATGAAAGATTCCGGCAAGTCCGAAGCGCAGCCAAACACTAAACAGTAACCGGAAGCAAAGGCTTATGGATTACTTCCACGATGAGTTATTGCAAATTGTTTTGTAAGGAGAAAAGATCATGGCTCTTAAAGAAGGTGAAGTCTACCGCTGCCCCGACACGGCGTGCGGGTGCGAAATTACCGTAACAAAAGGTGCTCCGCCCACGTGTAAGGGCGAAGAGCAGCCACGCTGTTGCTGCGGTAAGGAGATGCAAAGAGTTTAACGGACGCCGACGGGAGCGAGGGTTACGCACGCGCTCCCGTCACCATCCAAAATGTCACGGTGGAACTATGAAAGCGACTAATTCATTACGGCGGGCGGAAACCGATACACGGTCGGCGATGAAGATCGGCGAAGTGTCCAAGCTGAGTGGGATCGGCATCGAGGCGTTGCGTTTTTATGAAAGAAGCGGGTTGCTCGGTCGTCCCATGCGAACTGCGAGCGGCTATCGCGTGTATGACGGGGGAGTGCTTGACCGCCTTGAGTTCATCAAGCGCGCGCAAACCCTCGGCTTCACGCTCGACGAAATCAAACAGATTATTGCCGAGAAGCAAGCGGGGAAAAGCCCTTGCGCCGAAGTGCGAGAGATCGTGCGTCTCCGCTTACATGAATTGGACGAGCGTATGGCGCAGATGCGCCGCTATCGTAAGGAACTGGGGGCGGCGCTCGAAGAGTGGGACAAAGCCGGAATTATCGAAGGTGAGATTTGTGGTCTCATCGAAGGAACAGAGATCGAATATGCCGATGTTCCGCCGCGAAGCATCGGCAAGAAACACGAAGCGGGGAAGCGGCGGCGGTAGCAGTGACGGTAGCCATAGCGGTAGCAGCGAAGATAGAACCTTCGCCTTGAAAGGGTGATTCTAAACTGAGAGGATGAGAGTAATAACGATGCAAAGAAAGTTGATGATGATAATCGGTGTGATAACAGTAGCAGCCGCTCTATTCGCGGCGGGCGTGTCGCTCGATACTTTGTTACTCGCTGGCGCGATGTTGCTGTGCCCCGCTGCGATGTACTTCGGCATGAGCGGGATGCAGCATAGCAGTTGTCACGGAGGTGGCTGTCAGCACGCAGGAGATGGCGACGTGACGAAGAATCACGCGGCTGATAGTGACTTCAAGCGGGCGGCATAGAGGAGAGCGATGATCGAAGTCAACTGGGATCCCGTCTCTTATTTGGGACCAATACCAATCAACTGGTACGGCATCACGATGGCGCTCGGCTTTCTCGTCGGCGGTTATCTGGTGCGACGTTGGTCGCCCCTGTTCAATGTTCCGCGCGAGAAGATAGATGGTTTAATGTTATGGATAGTCGTCGGCGTGATCGTCGGCGCGCGAATCTACTTCCTTGTGCAAAATGATTTCGGCTCGTACCTCGCCGCACCGTGGCGGATGTTCGCCGTCTGGGAAGGCGGACTAGCGTTCTTCGGCGGACTGTTCGGCGGAACTTTCGCTGCCTATATTTATGCCAGGCGCGAAGGACTTCGTTTCGCCACTCTCGCAGATTTGTTCGCCCCGGCGATTCCAATAAGCGCAGCCATCGGGCGCATCAGTTGCGGACTTGCCGGAATGGATTACGGCACGCCGACACAGCTTCCATGGGGCGTTGTCTATACCAACCCGAATTCATACGCGCCCATGGACGGCATTGCGCGTCACCCTGATCAGTATTACGAACTCATCGGCGACCTCGCCATCGCATGGTTGCTCATCAAGCTACGAGGCAAGTTGCCGGACGGCGGGCTGTTCTTGACCTACCTGATTCTGTTCAGTGTGCTGCGCTTCTTCGTCTTCTTCACTCGCGGCAGCGTCCCTGAGGTCGCTTTGAGGTTGAAGAACGCGCAGTGGACGGCATTGGCAATCTTGGCAGTGACCGTGCCGCTTCTGGCGTTGATAACGAGGTGGAGAGGACGGACGGGCGCAAGCGGCAGCTTGAAGCACCCTTGTGCTTAGGATGTCAGGGCGGAACTTTAACGTCTCACCTCGAAGGTGAGCGTCGCCCACTTCGATTCGTAATCTACGTCTGCGTTCTGAAGTCGTGTCATGTGAATCATCTTCACATACCACTTGCCCGCGCTCGTCAGGCGGATGCGCGCGATGCCATCCCGGTCGGTGCGTGCGCCCGTTTCGCGCGACATCTTGCCGCCACGTTCACGTGCCGCAAGGATAAACCCATTGGCGAGTGGTTTACCGTCAAGCGTGCAGAGAACATCAAGCGTCCCTCCGGCACGCAGTTGATAGGGGTTCTGCTGCGGGATTATTTCTACCGGATAGCCGATCACCTGTTTGTAATCATCTGTGCGGGCGTCGCCAACTTGGAAGACGGCTCGGACGTGCTTCGAGTATCGTTCGCGCACGTCCTTGCCTAACTCTTTATTCCTCCGTCGTTCGGCGAGCGTGTCGGGGATGCCGTCGTGTGCGAGGTAGTCGTTGAAATCTTTCGCTTTTAAGTCAATTTCGCGCGGCTTAGTCGAGACGACGACGACGTATGTGCCCGCCTCGCCCGTTTGTACATCGAGCGAAGTCGTCTCGCCCGCGTCACGCCATGCGCCCGCCTCCGGGTGCGTGATCTGCCCGCCGGGAGCGACGATGCTCGCGTCGTTCAGCCGGTCGCGGCGGACTAAACCTTCGCTCGCACGGAAGGTGCCGTTTAGCAGCCGGACGGTCGCTCGTGCGTTCGGGCGAAGGAAGTAATTATCGAGTTTAAGGAAAAGGTCGTGAGCGTCGGCAGAGAAAGCTAAACAGACGAGTATGAGACAAAGAACTGAAGCTGTTTTACGCATGATGTTGTCCCTGTAGGCGATTGTGACGACTTGCGACGCGGGATCGGAAACGAAGATCGAGCGCGGCGCGCTGGGACGTTCCCGGCTTCGGTACTGCTTGTATTAGCGCGACAGGTGGGGGCGAAAACCTGCTGCCGCAAAGTGACGAATCATAGACTCGGAGATTGATGGAAAGCAACGCAATTGTTTGAGGAAGCGTGCCGGTCAAGAACCTATACCATACTCGGGTATCTCGCAAAGTCGAGGCTACTCATCGCGCCTAACTGTCTGTAAACAGACAGCCCCTGTTTGTTAATAGACAGTGGTGAGGTAATCATGGCAGCTCGCTTTAAGTAAATAGAGCAAAATCAATGGTTTCATTAACAAGAAAAGCTCAAGTTCATGGAACGCCGCTTGCCCTATTCATGACGGAAGCGGGTGAATAGGCAATTGATGAGCGACGCAACGCAAATTCGAGGCTCGACTAATCATGTGATGGGCAGTGTTTTCTACAAGTGTCCGGTCGGAGGTTTTGCATCGCTTCGCCCCGGCACTTGCCCGAAATGCCACGAAGTTTTGGTATTTGTTGATGAATCTGCCGCCTCGAAAGCCGAGAGCGAAAAAGTTCGGGTGTCAAGTGTTCTACTGAGATTGGCACGAAGCGTCACACACTCTGACGCACCACTAAACCAACGGGTGTCTGAATACAGACAGCGTGTGGCACGCCTCGCTGGCGGTCACGCGAGCGGAGAAGATTATGAACTCTCATAAAATTATACGCGGTGTGCTTGCTATCACCTTATCGCTACTCGCATCGAGCGCGAGTGTGATGGCGCACGGCGGAGAAGATCACAGCGAAGCTGCGCCGGTCGTGCAAGTGGGCGCGGGTATGCAGACGCGGACAGCGCGAGCGGGCGAATGGGAAGTGTCTATTAAGCATCCGGTCATCGAACCGGACAAGGAGATGGTGGCGCGCGTCTTCGTCACACGCTTCGAGACCAACGAGCCAATCGGAGGAGCGAGTGTTTTCTTGCGTTTCGGCGATGGCTCAGTACAGGAGATCGCGGCAACGGCTGGTGCGACGGCGGGTGTTTACGAAGTCAAGTTACCGCCCGTGCCGAAAGGACAGTATGCGCTCACGGCGCGCGTCGAAGCGGGGAATGCAAGTGAGACAGTGCAGTTCGGGAAGGTGGACGTGACGACACCTCCGCCCGCAGCAATCGAGAGCAGTAATTCTTGGGCGCGCACGGGATTGATCGTTTTGGCGGCACTCGCCGCGTTGATGGTGCTCGGCGTGGTCGGCTATCGCTTGTCACAGGGTAGGGGTCGCGGGGGCATAAAAGAGGAAGCGGTGACCGCTTGATCTTCCGTCGTTCGAGCTACGAAACCATCGGCATGACTACGACGAACAAGGGGCGCACAGGTCGAATGACGGCTTTCGTGGTCGCGGTGCTCTTGACGGTAATGGCATCCGGCACTCTGCACGCGCAAACCGCCGCGCCGCAGAGTCCGCAACAAACCGCGCCGCCAGCCGCACCACAGACGCCGACGCAGCAACCCGCCCCGCTTGGCGGCAGGCAGGCAGGAGCGACCGGCGCAAGTGATGCGGCGACTACCGCGTTGCAAGCAACACAGCTTTCTTCTGCTCAGTTCTTCGATCCTTCCGGCTTCACGGTCGAGAGCCTCGTCACGACCGGCTTCGGACGACGTGCCGATCTGCTCGCCGCCAGACAGCGTTTAGCCATCGCCGAAGGGCGTCTGCTGCAAGCGGGTCTGCGTCCGAATCCGACGCTTGACTCCGAGTACGGCAGCCCGCGCTTTCTCGGCGGTGAAGCGGAACAGGACTTTTCGGTTGGTGTTTCACAGGTCTTTGAGACGGGCGGCAAACGACGCAAGCGCACGGAAGTCGCGCGGCTCGAACTCGCGCAAGTGCGCGCCGAGGTGCGCGGGTTAGAACGGCAGTTCGCTGCCGACATCCGCGCGAGTTTCGCACGCTCCATCACTTTCGCCCGTCAACTCGACACGCTCGAACGACTCATCACGGCGAACGAGGAACTCGTGCGCGTGACCGGCGCGCGGCTCAAAGAAGGCGATGTTGCGCCGTTTGACTTAAGCCTGGTGCGTTTGGAGACCGACCGCTTGCGCGCGCAAGTTATAACGACGCGCGCCAACCTTGAAGGTGAACTTATAGGGTTACGCGCGCTCGTCGGTTTCGAGCCAGCCGAACCGTTACGTATCACGCCGCTCGCGGAGCGTCCGCCGCGCCTCGACTTATCAATAGGGGACTTGACCGACATTGCCCTGCGCGAACGTGCCGACTTGCAGGCGGCGCGTCTCGCCGAAGAAGCGGGTGCGGCGCGGATACGACTCGCCCGTTCGCTCTCCACGCCGAACGTCGCGGCGTCGGTGCGCTTCTCGCGCTCAACGGGAATTACCGATTTGCCGGAAGTACTCGGCGCGAATTTGGTCGGGCGCGACACGGACAATGAATTGACGTTCGGCGTTTCAATCGAACTTCCGGTTTTCAACCGCAACCAAGGCGAAATCGCATCGGCAACGGGCGAACGTGAGCAGGTCGTTCGTCAGCGCGAGTTTCTCGAAGCGGGCATCCGGCGCGATACCGCGCTCGCCTATCGGCGTTACCGCGCGGCAGCGGAATCGCTCGTTCTGTACGCGACGCAGATTGTGCCTCGCGCTGAAGAGAATGTGCGAACGATTCGCGCGGCGTACAACTTGGGCGAGTTTTCAGTTTTCGACATTGTGAATGAGCAACGCCGACTTATAGAGAGCGAGACCGGTTACAACGATGCGCTCGGCAATTACTACTCGGCGCTCGCCGAACTCGAACGCGCGCTCGGAACAACATTGCCGCCGTCAGCTTTCGCGCCCGAATCAATCTCTGTGCTACCCGACAAAGAAGTCTTCGACCTCGCCAAACAGCGCGCAGGCGCACCCGTGAGCACGCGCAAAGCGGCGACGGTCAACATCACGGCTTCGGTGGCGGTGACTGTGCCGCCCGTCGTAGTGAAATCAAATTAATCCGAATCGAATTAGGAGAGAACATCTATGAAGAAGTATCTGATTTTAATTGCTGCCTTGACCATGGCAACCTTCGCTGCGGCGTGCGGCAACACCAATGATGCGAACCGCAACGCCGCGAACACCAACGCGACGACCGGAAGCACTACTAATGCTAACACCGCAACGACAAACAATGCGGCGACTGCCAATACGACAGGCACCGGTAACAGCACGTCCACTGCTGGCGGCGGGGATGTTCCGGCGGCAGTGCGCGCGGCGGTCGCAGACGCGCAGACGTTCGCGGCGCAGCACAAAGACCTTCCGGCAAGTGCCATCACGTCAATCGAGAAAGAAACGGGAACGAAGGTTACTGATAAAGACCATCATGCTTACCTAGCGTTCAGCACATCGAGTGGCGCGCGGCGACAAGTCGGCGCGGCGACGGTGGTGAAAGCGGGCGGGCAGGAAATGGTCATTGTCTATGACAGTAAGGAAGGCTCGCCCATGATCCGCGAAGTGCGCGGCTCTGGAGTTCCCGCTGCGTTCCTCGAACAGTTTAAGGGAAAAGGACATGATAACCCGCTCAAGTTCGGGCAGGACATCAAAGCGCAGGGCGCGCCCGAAACTCTCGCGCAGGGTGCGACCAACGCGATTAAAGCCGACGTGATTGCGATGCAAGCCCTTTACGGTAGCGCGCACTCTCACTAACGAAAACCAAGTGTCGAGCATGAGACAAGTAACGAAGCAATTTAACAATCAGTTCGCCATGCACCGTGCGCCACAGGCACAACCGGCGACGCGCTCACGGCAAACGCCGTTCGTCGCATCACTCACGGCGTTCGTCGTCTTCGCGCTTCTCGTCGTGTCGTTTGGCGCGGGCACGGCGTACAGCCAAGAAAAGAAGAAAGCGGCAGAGGGTGCGGCGACTGCGGTGGTAGCGGTGCGTACTGCCGAGCGCAACGTCACGACGCCCGCCGGTAACTTCAGATTGACCTTCAGACAAACGCCCTCAGACCCGCGCGCCGGTGAAGAAGTGCAAATGGAAATCGCCGTCACCGAACTTGTCGAAGGTGGCTTCGGCGCGAGTAGCCCGCAACCGGTCGCGGGTACGGCGACGGCGCAGGTAACGACGGCTGCGGGTGAGCAGGTCGGCAAGAACATAGACTTGCGCTCGGACGCACAAACGCCGCAGCCCGGCGTCTTCAAGTTTGATTACATGTTCGACGACAGCGGTGAATACAAAACTTTCTTCGATGTGCGGACGGAAGACGGCAGGCAATTTTCCACAGATTTTCCGGTAAGCGTCACAAGCGCGCCGACCAACTGGCTATTCTGGCTTGGTCTCGCCGTGCTTGCGCTGTTATCCGTCGGCACGATTTACGGTTACTTCAACTCGTGGCAAAAAGACGGCGCGACCGCCGGAACCGCCGTCCGCAAGACTGCTCCAATCGCCGTCGGCGCGCTCGTCTTCTTTGGACTCGGAACCGCTGCACTCGCCTACTTCTCGCCGCCGCGCGACACACGCGAAATCGCCGCGCTTCCGCCCGCATCAGAAGCGGGTGCAGCGGGAGCGGCAGCCGGTGCAGCAAGCGCGGATGCCGGTAGTCTCACCACTGCACTCACGATTCCGAAAGAATCGCAACTGCTCTTTGGCATTCGCACCGCAACCGTCGAGGAACGTCAAATCGTCAGCGGCTTACGGACGACCGGCACCGTACGTGCACGTCCCGATGCGCGGGCAGTGGTATCACCGCCGGTTTCAGGTCGCATTAGATTCAACCCCAACGTGCAGATTGGCGCGGCGGTCGGGCGGGGTCAGCAAATCGGCACCATCGAACAAATCTTAGGCGCACCGGAACAAGCCTCGCTCGAAGGGCAACGTATTGGACTACGCACCGCCGCGCTCGAACAACAGGCTCGCGCGACTGAACAACAATCTCAAGCCGCGCAAGCTCGCACGCGACTCGCACAGGCGCAACGCGAACTTCAACGCGCGCGAAATCTTCTCGAAGTCGGAGCCGCCCCGCGCCGTCGCGTAGAGGAAGCAGAGACGGCGGTTAAACTCGCGCAGCAAGAAGTCACATCTGCGGAGCAACAGGCAAGGGTCGCGCAGCAACAGGTCAAACTCTCGAACGAATCGGTCGCACGCGTTGATCCTGTACGCACGTTCCCGCTTATCGCGCCTGTGACAGGGATCATTTCAAACATTACCGCCGTAACGGGGCAACAGGTTGAGGCGGGCGCGGAACTCTTTAATATCGTCAACCTCACGACCGTGCTTTTGGAGGCGCAAGTCTTCGAGCGCGACCTTGCAGTTGTGCGCGATTCTGGA
This sequence comes from Pyrinomonadaceae bacterium, assembly GCA_041743485.1. Classification (GTDB taxonomy): domain Bacteria; phylum Acidobacteriota; class Blastocatellia; order Pyrinomonadales; family Pyrinomonadaceae; genus JANDLT01. Next base: position 722 of record JBGTMR010000088.1, on the reverse strand, counting down.
CGCGCGACTTACACCAGCCCGGTGCTTGGCGACGAGGTATATCGAATCGGTCAGGGCGGCGATGGTCGCCTTGTGTCCATCGGTCAATCAATTGACCCGCAGACGCGCACCGTACCTGTTATCTACGAAGTGCCGAACCCGTCGAACCGATTGCGCGAAGGAGTGTTCGTTGAAATCACGCTCGATACATCGGGCGGCGCGAGCGTCCTGACCGTGCCGAAGCAAGCGGTCGTGACCGAGCAGGGACAGACCTTCGTGTTCGTCTTTGACGGCGGCGAGCGATTCGAGCGCAGACCCGTTCGACTCGGCGCGGAGGGACAAGACTACTTCGAGGTGCAGCAAGGCTTGGCGGCGGGCGACCGCGTCGTCACCGAAGGCATTTATCAACTGCGCTCAACGCAACCCACGTAATTCAACTCATAAATAAACACAAGGAAACGCATCTAATCAAATACCCATAGGGAGTACAAGAACACAATGAAAATACCAATTAAAGTTTTAGCTGCGACGGCACTTGCTGCCGTTGCGACGTTCGCCGCCGGATGCGCGGCGGGTGGAGATACGCCTGCAATCCGCGCCGATGGAACAGCGGAGGTCGGTGCGGTTGAGGGGGTTGATTCCAAAGACGGCGCGAAGCTGACGAACGCCACCTATAAAGCCGAATTCCGAGCGGAGCCGACCGAGATAAAAGCTGGCGAGCCTGCCGCGCTCGTCTTCACCGT
>JBGTMR010000087.1:0-1567 GCA_041743485.1 Pyrinomonadaceae bacterium | reverse complement strand
TCTGCGGGTGTGGCGAACGCAGACCGCCAACCGGCGCGCAACAACGCCCCGTCTGCGAACGAACCGGATTTGGATGATTCCGATATTCCGTTTTGATTTTCGATTGTGAGCAAGTGGTTCATCAGCGCAGATACACAAGGCAGTGCGAAGCTAAATGCTTCGCGCTGCCTTAAACTTTTACGCCTTCAGAACTTGGCGCGCATCATCGTGCTTTGATTCATCGTCGCTTGAAACCGGGTTTGCTTATCAGACGGATGCGAAACGCATCTCGCGGTTTGATATATTCCCCGCAACCATTTTATGACTTCGAGAGGAAACACTATGAGGAGCGTTAATCGTATCGCCGAACACGTCGAAGCAAATCAAGGGCGGTTTCTTGGTGAACTGAAAAACTTGATTGCGATTCCGAGCGTCAGTACATTGCCCGAACACAGTGCCGATGTGCGCCGCGCCGCCGATTTCCTTGTCGCTCAACTGCGTGAACAAGTCGGAATGCCCGTCGTCGAGTTGATTGAAACCGCAGGTCATCCGCTCGTATATGCCGAAGCAATGGAGGCACACGGTAAGCCGACGGTCTTGATTTACGGACACTATGACGTGCAGCCCGCCGACCCGTTCGAGTTATGGAAAACGCCGCCGTTTGAGGCGACGGTTGACGGCGACGATGTGCGCGGGCGCGGGGCGGTTGATGATAAAGGTCCGATGTTCGCCACCCTCAAAGCACTCGAAACCTTGATGCACACGGAAGGAAAACTGCCCGTCAATGTGCGCGTGCTTATTGAAGGCGAAGAAGAATCAGGCGGGGCGTCAATCGCCGAGTATGTGAAGACGCACGCCGAAGCTTTGCAGGCTGATTGCGTTCTCGTTCTCGACACCGCGATGATTGAAAAAGGTATGCCGACGATAAGCTACGGTTTGCGCGGCATCGTGTACGCGGAAATCATCGCGCGCGGCGCGGGGCATGACCTTCATTCGGGCGTCTATGGCGGCATCGCACCGAATCCTTTGCAGGCTTTGGCGTGGGTTCTCTCCGAACTCAAAGGACAGGACGGGCGCATCAATTTACCCGGACTTTACGAGATGATGCAGCCGTTGACCGATGACGAAAGGGCGGCACTCGCGCGGCAATCGGAACTTCAGGAAAGGCAATTTTTAACGGCGGGCGGCTTGAAAGAACTGCCGGGCGAAGCGAACTATTCGGTTGCCGAACGCGCGTCGGCGCGCCCGACGTTCGAGGTTCACGGCATACGCGGCGGCTTTACGGGCGAAGGCGCGAAGACCGTGATTCCGGCGGAAGCGACCGCGAAAGTAAGTTTAAGATTAGTCCCGAATCAAACGCCGGACGCGGTTTTCAAGTTACTTCAAAAGCGCGTCGGTGAACTGTCCGTGCAAGGTGTGACGATGGAGGTGCGCGACCTGCACGGCGGCGACGCGGTATTGTTGTCGCTCGAATCAAACGCGCTCAAAGCCGCCGCCGCCGCACTTGAAACCGAGTTCGGAAAGCCTGTCACATTCGCGCGTGAGGGCGGCTCGATTCCAATCGTCGCCCTGTTCGATGAAGTCCTTC